>CAYOHU010000024.1:0-12615 GCA_964403845.1 uncultured Acetatifactor sp. | reverse complement strand
GATTGAGACGCTTTATGATGTGGGTCTTTCCTATGTGAAGCTGGGACAGCCTTCAACCACCTTGTCCGGCGGTGAAGCACAGCGAATCAAGCTGGCCACGGAACTAAGCAGACGCAGTACCGGAAAGACAATTTACATTTTGGATGAGCCGACCACCGGACTCCATTTCGCAGATGTGCATAAGCTGGTTGAAATCCTGCACCGTCTGGCAGATGGAGGGAATACTGTGGTAGTGATCGAACATAATCTGGATGTGATCAAAACCGCAGATTATATTATTGATATCGGTCCCGAAGGCGGTGATAAAGGCGGCACTGTGATTGTCAAGGGTACACCTGAGGAAATCGTAAAATGCAAGAAATCTTATACAGGGTATTATGTGAAGAAGATGCTGGAACGCGATAAAGAGAAATAATACTTGTATTTTTTACGGCACAAAATCAAAAGGTTCGAAAACCAATTTATCTGCCAAGGAACTTGAAATCAGTGTAGAATTTACAAAATGAAAATTTACGAAAGGAAAATTCACAAAATTTTGTATTGAGGGTAAAGTAATAAAGCAATTTTGCCGATACCAATGATATCAGAGCGTTGGAGCACCGGAGCATCGGAGTGTCAGAGTTGCTTATCTACAGAACAGAAATAAAAAATAGGATACTGAAAAGACTAAATTTGGTTTGAAATAGAGAGAAGGCATGGACGCAGAAGTAGGAATGGAAGGAACCATTCAGTTTTTTGTGTCCTTTTATTTTTTAAAATTTCATAAACCCCCTATGAAAATGGAAGGTTTTCAGTTATAATATACTACATATGACTAAAAAACCATAAGTGGTCAAAAATAATGAAAACGAATAGAATACCATGATTCATAGATACCATAAGAAAGGGGTATAAAGAAATGCAGTGCACAGATATCGGAATTGATTTAGGTACAGCCAGCATATTAGTCTACATCAGGGGAAAAGGCGTGGTGCTGAAGGAACCGTCGGTGGTTGCCTTCGATAGAGATACAAATAAGATTAAAGCAATCGGAGAGGATGCAAGGCTGATGCTGGGCAGAACTCCCGGCAATATTGTAGCGGTAAGACCCTTGCGTCAGGGAGTAATCTCTGATTATACCGTTACAGAGAAGATGATGAAATACTTCATTCAGAAGGCGTTGGGTAAGAGGAGCTTCCGCAAACCCCGCATTGCTGTTTGTGTACCCAGCGGTGTGACGGAGGTAGAGAAGAAAGCGGTAGAGGATGCTACTTATCAGGCTGGTGCAAGAGAGGTGTCTATCATTGAGGAGCCTATTGCGGCAGCAATCGGTGCCGGCATTGATATTTCCAAGCCCTGTGGAAATATGATTGTTGATATTGGAGGCGGAACCTCGGATATCGCGGTGATTTCTCTGGGAGGTACAGTTGTCAGTGCGTCCATTAAAATTGCCGGTGATGATTTCGATGAGGCAATCGTGCGTTATATGCGTAAGAAACATAATCTTTTGATTGGTGAGAGAACCGCAGAGGATTTAAAGATAAAAATTGGATCTGCGTACAAGAGACCGGAAGTGGATTATATGGATGTCAGAGGCCGTAATCTTGTTACGGGTCTTCCTAAGACAGTACAGGTGTCATCTGAAGAAACAGAGGAAGCTTTGCGTGAGACGACTGCTCAGATTGTAGAGACAATTCACAGCGTGTTGGAGAAGACTCCGCCTGAGCTTGCCGCAGATATTGCAGACAGAGGAATTGTACTCACAGGAGGCGGAAGCCTGTTGCGCGGATTAGAGGATTTGATTTCTGCTAAGACAGGAATTAATACTATGACCGCGGAAGATCCCATGACTGCGGTTGCAATCGGAACGGGCAGATACGTAGAATTTCTGGCAGGATATCATGAATAAAACGGAGAAGGGCAAAAGCAATTCTTCACAGCCATACTGCCGGGGCAGAAGGGAGTTTGAGTATGGTAAAAGGCTTATATAGTGCTTATACAGGCATGCTGAATGAACAGAACAGAATGGATATCATGACAAATAATTTGGCTAATGCCACCACAGTGGGATTTAAGAAGGAAGGTGCCACCAGCCAGTCCTTCAATGATGTGTTGGCTGTAAAGATCAAGGATGAGTCCGTTGGACTGTCCAATGTGCAAAGAATCGGTATTAACAATCCGGGTGTTAAAATCGGAGAGAACTATACGGATTATACACAAGGCTCATTTCGTGTTACGGGGAATACCTATGACCTGGCATTATCCGGCGAAGGCTTTTTTGCAATTGAATTTACCAACAAGGTGGGAGAAACATCTACAAAATATACCCGTGCGGGTCAGTTTACTTTGAACAAAGAAGGAGATTTGGTGACACAGGAAGGGGATTATGTACTGGATACCTCTAATAGGAGGATAAGGCTCAATACTCTTCTGGATTCCACTATTGACAAGCAGGGTAATATCATACAGAACGGGCAGGTGGTTGCCCGGATTCAAATAGCTGATTTTGAAGATTATGATTATTTGGAGAAGTACGGAGAAAGCTATTATCAGGCGATTGAAGGAGCTGAGAGGATTGCGTCCGATGCGTCGGTGAATTCCGGCTATCTGGAAATGTCCAACGTGCAGACAGTAACAGAGATGGTCAATATGATATCTATTACCCGTGCCTACGAGAGCAACCAGAAAATCGTTCAAACGATGGACAATACCCTGGATATTGCAGTAAATCAGTTAGGCAGGATATAACAGGAGGTAAAATAAATGGTACGTAGCTTATGGACAGCAGCAACAGGAATGCTGGCACAACAAACAAATATTGATACCATAGCCAATAATCTGGCAAATGTTAATACCAATGGTTACAAAACACAGGTGAATGAATTTAAGAACCTGTTATATCAGAATTTGCAGACGAAGACTACATCTGCAAACGGCGATGCAAAGCCCTCAAGCGCGCAGGTGGGTCTGGGTGTTCGGAATGCTTCCATTTCCTCGGTTTTTAGACAAGGAAATATGATAGCCAGTGAGAGCGATACCGATTTTGCAATTGATGGAAAAGGGTTCTTCGCCGTACGCGGTCAGGATGGAAATACATATTATACAAGAAATGGTAATTTCAAATTCACTTTGGCTACCAACGGAAATATGCTGGCTACCTCGGAGGGCTTGCCGGTACTGGATACAACCGGAAAACCGATTGTGTTAAATAATCAATACATTATCAGTCGTGTTACGGTATCTAAGGATGGACAGCTGTGTTACCCTGACGCAAACAACAATCCTCAACCTATGGGAATCACTCTTGGACTGTTCCAGTTTAACAATCCCAACGGTTTGGAAAAATTAGAGGATGGTCTATACCGCCAGACTGCAGCCAGCGGTCAGGCAATTAATGAAGCAACCAATACAGCCGTGGAGAAGAGCTCAGTGTTGCAAAGCTATCTGGAGGGCTCCAATGTACAGGTAGTAGATGAAATGGTTAATATGATTGTTTCACAGCGTGCATATGAATTAAATTCCAAGGCGATTACCGCATCCGATGAGATGCTCCAACAAGCCAACAACTTGCGTAGATAGTGAGAAAACGTTGGTATAGGGCGAACGCCCGACATGAAATAAGTTGCGAAGCAACTTATGAATGGCATGTCGAACTAAGGAGATTTTATGGATATCAGTAATATTACTTCAGTGTACAATGAGATATATAATTCGGCATCAACGCAGACTGCTTCCAAATTGGAAGGGAAATTAGATACGGATTACTCCAAGGCAACAGATGATGAGCTGATGGGAGTTTGTAAGGAATTTGAAGCATATTTTGTGGAGCAGATGTTTAAGGAAATGATGAAGACCATACCAAGTGAAGAAGAAAGCTCCGGTTCCACCGCAACCATGATGGATTATTATAAAGATCAGATGCTTCAAAACCTTGCGACAGAGTCCACGGAGCATAACAGTCTGGGATTGGCACAGATGCTTTATGAACAGATGAAACGCAATTACGGATTAGATGGTGAGGCTCTGTCCGCGCAATCGCCGGATGAAGAAACAACCAACGGAGAACTTCGGATTTAAGCTGCTGTCACGGCAGCTTTTTTCACTTCTTTTTCTGATATAACTCTGATACGCCCTTCGGCGGCAAATCCACAAAAACAAGGATGTAATGAATATGGAAAAAATAAACGGATATGTAGAGCATATCGTATTTCAAAATCAGGAAAACGGATATACGGTTATGAATTTGGTGTCAGAGGGCGAGGAAATCACCTGCGTAGGTATGTTTAAAGGTTTGACACAGGGAGAAACTATTGTTGTAGAAGGCGATTACGTGGAGCATCCGGTCTATGGCAGTCAGTTTAAAGCAGTTACTTATCAGACTGTTGCACCCAAGGACAGTGTCAGTATGGAACGATATCTGGGTTCCGGCGCGGTAAAGGGAGTTGGAGCTGCTTTGGCGGCAAGAATCGTTAAAAAATTTGGAGATGATACCTTCCGTATCATTGAAGAAGAGCCGGAACGACTGTCAGAGGTGAAGGGAATCAGTGAACGTAAGGCACAGGAAATCGCCGTCCAGATGGAGGAGAAAAAAGAACTGCGCGAGGCATTGGTCTATTTACAGCAGTACGGAATTTCTAATACATTAGCGGTTAAAATATATAATACATACGGGATGAATTTATATGGTATTATGCGAGAAAACCCCTATCGTTTGGCGGAGGATATCAGCGGAGTGGGATTTAGGATTGCCGATGAGATTGCCGCGAAAATCGGCATTCATACGGATTCGGACTATCGTATCCGCAGTGGTATCCTTTATACCTTGCTTCAGGCGGTGGGAGAGGGACATTGTTATCTGCCGCTGGAGCTTCTTCTGGAGAGAACACAGATGCTGCTGGAGGTTTCAAAGGAAAATATCCGTCCTCAAATTGATAATATGATGATGGATAAAAAATTGATAATCAAGGGAGAAAATGTGTATGCGGCCTCCTACTACTACGCGGAGCTCAACTGTGCGGGAATGCTTCATCAGCTGAATATTCCTATGTGTGAGGCCGACAATTTGCCCTCTCAGGATAATGCGATTCGTGCAAGACTGGAGAAAATGGCAGAAGGTTTGGAAATGGAGCTGGATGAGCTGCAGCTTGAGGCAGTGATGGAGAGCATCCGTAATGGTCTGTTCATCCTATCAGGTGGTCCCGGTACGGGCAAGACAACCACCATAAATATGATGATCCGGTATTTTGAAGCAGAGGGCTTGGATATTTTTTTGGCGGCTCCTACGGGACGTGCTGCAAAGCGTATGACAGAGGCTACCGGGTTTGAGGCGCGTACAATACACAGAATGCTGGAATTAAACAGTGCATTATCCGATGAAGACAGTAAAAAGGTTAGCTTTGAGAGAAATCAGGAAAACCCTTTGGAAGCAGATGTTATTATTATAGATGAGATGTCCATGGTGGATATTCAGCTATTGCAGTCATTGCTGAAAGCCATTATGCCCGGGACACGTCTGATATTGGTGGGAGATGTGAATCAGCTTCCCAGTGTGGGACCGGGACAGGTGCTGCGCGATATTATGAACAGCAAAGCCTTCCCTATGGTGGTCCTGCAGAAGATCTTTCGTCAGGCGGGGGAAAGTGACATTGTTGTCAATGCTCATAGAATCAACAGAGGTGAGCAGATTACACTGGATAATAAATCCAAGGATTTCTTCCTTTTGGAAAGAAACGACGCAAATGTCATATATAAGCATATGATACAGCTGATTCAGGATATGCTTCCGAAATATGTAAATGTGACCCCCTTTGAGATACAGGTACTGACACCCATGCGAAAAGGAAGCCTTGGCTGTGAGACCCTGAATGGCATATTGCAACGATATTTAAATCCGCCGGACAGCCGTAAGAGAGAATATGTGCACGGCGAGCATATCTATCGTGAGGGTGACAAGGTTATGCAGGTCAAGAACAATTATCAGCTGGAGTGGGAGATTGTGAGCCGATACGGAATTCCGATAGACAGAGGAACCGGAATTTTTAACGGGGATGTGGGTAGGATTATCGAAATAAACGAGAATGCATCAAGCTTGGTTGTGGAATTTGATGAACACAGGCGTGTAACCTATCCGTTTTCCCTGCTGGAGGAATTGGAGTTGTCCTATGCCGTCACGATTCACAAATCACAGGGAAGCGAATATCCTGCGGTGGTCATGCCTTTGCTGGGAGGACCACGGATGCTGCTTAACCGTAATTTACTCTACACCGGAATCACCAGAGCAAGGAATTGTGTCACTATCCTGGGCAGTAGTGACACGGTGCGCAGCATGATTGATAATGCCAGCGAAAATCGAAGATACACGGGTCTGCGTGACAGAATCCTGGAGCTGAGTGGAATTTCGAAGAAGGTCCGAAAGGAAGGACTGTGAAGATAAGAAAACATGTATTACAATTGCTTTTCCCGGTGCGATGTCCTGTCTGTGACGATATCGTTACTCCCTATGGTGAGAAAATATGTCTGGGATGTCTGGGAAAGCTGAAGCTTTTGGAACCGCCGTGGTGTATGAAGTGCGGCAGGAAGCTAAAGGAGGAAGGAGAATACTGTGAGGACTGCAGAAGGAAGGTACACTCTTTTGCCGGAGGCAGAGCATTGTACGAATACCGCAGTGTTGCCATGTCCATATATCGCATGAAATATGGCGGCAGGCAGGAGTATGCCGAATTTTTCGGGGAAGAAATGGGGAAATATCTGAAAAATTTTATTGGTCAGGCGAAGCCGGATGGTTTGCTTCCCATCCCGTTGCACCGTAAAAGACTGAATAAGCGGGGCTATAATCAGGCATTATTATTGGCAAATGCCCTGGGAGCGTATTTGGGAATCCCGGTTTACGACAAATTGTTGCGCAGGATAAAAAATACAGAGCCATTAAAATTGCAAAATCCTTCGGAAAGACAAAATAATTTGAAAAAGGCTTTTATTATGACCCGAAATGATGTAAAATTAAAGTCAATCCTGATAGTGGACGACATCTACACCACAGGCAGTACGATGGATGAAGTGACGCGGGTTTTGAAGCAGAACGGTGTGGAACGGGTTTACTTTGTTACATTGGCGTGCGGAGCAGGAGTATGAAAGGCAGGGGTTGCTATGAATGTCAAAAATTGCAGAGGATGTGGACGTATATTCAACTATGTTGCAGGACCTTTTCTGTGCATGAAATGCAGAGAGGAGATGGAGGTAAAATTCCAGGAGGTTAGAGAGTTTATCCGCAGTAATCCGGGTGTGGGTATCAATGAAGTGTCCGTTGCCTGCGATGTTCCTACTTCACAGATACAACAGTGGCTGAGGGAGGAGCGCCTTGAAGTGACGGAGGATTCTCCTATTTTTCTGAGCTGCGACGGATGTGGTGCAAATATCCGCTGCGGAAAATATTGTGAGAAATGTAAAATGGCAATGACCTCAGGCTTTAAACAGGTATTGAATGAGTACAGACCGCAGCAGAGTGGTAACCAAAAGCGAGTGGATCCCAGGGACAATCCGCGAATGCGTTATCTGTAGAAGGAGGATTGTTCCCTATGTTGAACGAAGAACGTGTCATTCTTATGACCAAGATGGCTTCCTACGAGGCGAATGAGGGGAAGAAGAATGTAAATATCGGCAATTATTTCAGGAGTGACTATATTGCAATTCAGGTGCTGAAATCAATTTTGTGCGCCACGATTGCGTATGCCATTGTTTTTGCATTGTATATTTTCTATGATTTTGAAGTGTTTATGCAGGACATTTACAAGATGGATCTGATTGGCTTTGCAGAAGAAGTGCTGTTCTATTATGGCGTGACAGTAGTGTCGTATAGCATCGTCTCTTATGCGGTATATTCCTACCGCTATACCAAAGCGAAGAAAAGCCTGAAGTGCTATTATCGCAATTTGAAGAAATTAAGTTCTTCCTATAACAAAAAATAGACAAAGGCTTAATCTGGAGGAAATGATGACTGGTTTATTAGAGCTTAGAGAAAAAGTGAAAGCAATCTACAACAAATATGAGGTATTTATTCTGCCTGTGCTGAAGTTTTTATTGGCATTTGTGGTTTTGAATACCCTCAACGGACAGCTGGGATATATGACACAGCTGGACAATATTGCAATCGTGCTGATTGTTGCGTTGCTTTGTTCCTTTCTGCCGACGGGTAGCATTGTATTTTTTGCGACGGTGTTTGCCCTGTTACACATGTATGCACTGGCATTGGAGGCGGCCTTGGTGGGAGCCTGTATGTTCCTGCTGATGTTTCTGCTGTTTTTCCGTTTCAGTCACAAGGAGGCACTGGCGTTGGTGCTGACCTGTCTTCTGTGCACCTTGAAGATTCCGTGTGTGATGCCGGTTGCAATGGGATTGCTGGGAACGCCTGCATCCATGATTTCCGTGGGATGCGGAGTGGCAGTTTACTATCTGATCCAGACAGTGACACTCAACGCCCCCAATATCAATACAATGGGTGACGAAGAAGCAACTGCGAAGCTGAGGCTTCTGATTGATGGCATTCTGGATAATAAGACAATGCTGGTTGTGATTACAGCCTTTGCAATTACGGTAATTGTTGTGTATCTGATTCGTAAGATGTCTGTGGATTACTCATGGACGATAGCGATTATAGCGGGAGCTATGGTGAATATGTTGATTCTCCTGCTGGGTGATTTGCTGTATGATACCAATATATCGGTGGGAAGTGTTGTCATAGGTACGATATTGGCTGTACCTGTGGGAAAGGTGATAGAATTTTTCCGGCTTTGCCTGGATTACAGCAGAACGGAGAAGGTTCAGTTTGAGGATGATGAATACTATTACTATGTTAAGGCAGTTCCTAAGATGAGTGTTGCTGCACCGACCAAAACGGTGAAAAAGATTAACACCCAGAGCAGAACGACTGCACCGGCAGGAAGAAGCGGTGCTTCAAACAGCACAGGTGCTACGCGTAGTGTGACAACGGAGAGAACCGCAATCAACAGGGGAAGCGCTGCATCCGGAGGACAGTCCGCCTATAATAACAGGAATGAACACTCGGGCGGCGGACGGAGTGTGGCAATTAACAGCAATATGACGACGGACGAAGAAGACAAGGATTACGAAGAATTGTTTTAAGGAATTAACAACAATGCAGGGACAGAGACAGTATGGAGAGGCTTAACCAAATAATACAATTTTTTGAAAATTTCAGTATCTACGGTACCAGAATTGATTTGAGTGATGTACTCGAAATTCTGATTATCGCCACGGTATTGTATTATATTTTGGTGTGGATGAAGACCACCCGCGCATGGGCTCTGCTGAAGGGTATTATTGTTATTGCCGTTTTTCTGCTGATTGCAGCATTTTTGGAGATGAATACGATTCTGTGGATGGCCAAAAATGTACTGGGATTTGCTGTGACAGCACTGATTATTGTGTTGCAGCCGGAGCTGCGAAAGGCTTTGGAGGAGCTGGGTAAGAAAAATTTCCTTTCCTCTGTGCTTCCCTTTGATACCTCGCGCAGGGCGGCGGAGGTTTTCTCGGAAAAGACGATAAATGAGATTACCAAGGCCTGCGTGGAAATGGGTAAGGTGAAAACCGGTGCGTTGATTGTCATAGAGCAGAAAATATCCTTGCGGGATTATGAGAGAACCGGTATCGACGTGGATGCAATGGTATCCAGTCAGCTATTAATCAATATTTTTGAGCATAATACACCCCTGCATGACGGAGCGGTTATTGTCCGTGGAAACCGCATTACGTCTGCAACCTGTTATCTGCCGCTCTCGGACAATCTGGGTCTGAGTAAGGAGCTTGGAACAAGACATAGGGCAGCGGTGGGTATTTCTGAGGTGACAGATTCTCTTACGATTATCGTGTCCGAAGAGACGGGCAGAATCAGCGTAGCATACGAGGGTAAGCTGGAACGTAATCTGGATTCAGAGTCATTAAGAGCCTGCATGCAGAGAGTTTTGAATAAGAATGGAGAAGAGAGTAAGGGCATCCGTAAATGGAAGGGAAGGAGCCGGACGAAGAAATGAGAAAAAAGATATTGCATAACTGGGCTCTGAAGCTGGCGTCTCTGGTGTTGGCAGTGATTCTGTGGTTTCTCGTTGTGATTATAAACGATCCTCAGGATTCCAAGAGATTTAGCAATATTCCCGTGAAACTGATAAATACGGAATTACTGACAAGGGAAAATAAGGTATATGAGGTGCTGGACAACACCGATAAGGTTAATGTAACGGTGCGTGCACCGGGCAGTGTGATAGAGCAGCTGCGTACCGGTGATATTGTTGCGGAAGCAGATGTGAGCAAAATCACGGACATCAATACGATTGTGATTAATTTTGACATCCCCAATGTGTCAGGCTGGGATTCCATTGTGGGCAACCATGATGTGTTGAAGCTGAGCGTGGAAGACCGGAAAACCAAGTGGATTAAGGTCAATTATGACATTGTAGGAGAAGTGGCTGAGAATTATATGGTGTCAAGTGCTTCCCTGGATCAGACGCAGATTGAGATATCGGGACCGGAGTCTGCCATAGAGAGTGTAAGCTATGCAGGTGTACAGATTGATGTCACCGGTGCAACCACCAGTCAGTCCGCAAATGTGGATATCAGTCTCTATAACAGGGATGGAAAACTGATAGAGCATGATGGTATTAAGAAGAATTATAATTACGTTCATATGACGGTAGAAGTCCTTGCTACGAAGGAAATTCCTGTGGAGATTCATTATATGGGCATTCCGGCAGAGGGATATATGGCAACGGGTGTAGTGCAGAGTGATCCTGAGACCGTAAAGATTGCGGGCACATCCTATGTTCTGAACGGAGTGAATAAGATTACGATTCCGGAGGAACGACTGAATATCACAGGTGAAAAAGGTGATATGAAGGATATCGTGAATATCAGAGATTATCTGCCTGATAATGTACGACTTGCAGACAGTACCTTCAATGGCAGGATAACGGCAACAGTGTTTATCGAGCCGATTCGCGAAAAAACGCTGCAGATACCTCTTGAAAATGTGACCATTATCAATGTTCCGGATGGAATGCAGGCTAAGCTTCCGGAGGGATTGGAGTACTATACTCTGAAGGTATCAGGTTTGTCAGAGCTTATAGAACCGCTGCGTCAGACGGAGATAACGGGTACTATTGATATCGCTGCATGGATGGAGCAACAGGAGATTACGGAGCTGGATAGCGACGGTTATATTATCCCGGTTACCTTTACCTTGGGCGAGGAGGTTACCGCGGAGGATGTTACAGTATGGTTGCGTTTCGAGAAGAGTATGTAGAAATACTTGGAGGATTTCTGCAAAATCTCTTGTGAACGGAGCGTAAATCTGGTATAGTTAAATAAGGTGCAAGGCTGATTGGACAGCCAACCGAGGAATTGGAGGGAAAGCTATGGTAAGTCAGAAAGTAGTGATTAAAAACCCGACTGGCTTGCATTTAAGACCCGCAGGGATTCTGTGCAAAGAAGCGATGCAGTTTAAATCACTTATCACATTCACCTTCCGCGAAAATACGGCGAATGCTAAGAGCGTGTTGAGCGTGCTGGGAGCCTGTGTCAAATGCGGTGATGAGATTGAATTTGTCTGTGAAGGGGAAGACGAAGAAGAGGCGTTGAAAACACTGGTGATGGCAGTAGAGAATGGCCTTGGAGAATAATTAATAGGCAGCTCATCCGTTGGATGGGCTGTTAATTTGTTATAGATTTGGAAAGGTAGGAAAATAAAATGCTGAATTACAGTAGATATCGTAAGAATCCGGTGATAGATTATCCGGAGAGGGAATGGCCCAATAAGGAAATCACGAAAGCACCTGTTTGGTGTAGTGTGGACTTACGTGATGGAAATCAGGCTTTGATTGACCCCATGGTGGTAGAGGAAAAGGTAGAGATGTTCCAATACCTGATTAAGCTTGGCTTCAAGGAAATTGAGATTGGTTTTCCGGCTGCCAGCCAGATTGAATATGATTTTTTGCGTCAGCTGATTGACCGTAAGCTGATTCCGGATGATGTGGTAGTACAGGTATTGACCCAGTGCCGTGAGGAGCTGATTGACCGTACCTTTGAAGCGATTGAGGGCTGCAAGCAGGCAATCGTACATATTTATAACTCAACCTCCACCTTGCAGCGGGATGTGGTATTCCATATGGACAGAGAGCATATCACGGAGATTGCTGTCAAAGGAACCAAAATGGTAAAGGAACGCGCAGAGAAATTCCCGGGCAGGATTATTCTGGAGTACTCACCGGAGAGCTTCACCGGAACCGAGCTGGATTACGCGTTGGAAATCTGCAATGCGGTATCCAATACCTGGGGACCTACACCGGAGAATCCGATGATCATTAATCTTCCCTCCACGGTGGAAATGAACACTCCCAACGTGTATGCGGATCAGATTGAATGGATGATCAAGCATTTGGAGCATCGTGAGAGTATCATTGTAAGTGTTCATCCTCATAACGACAGAGGTACCGGAGTTGCCAGTGCGGAGCTTGCAATGCTGGCCGGGGCAGACCGTGTGGAGGGTACACTTTTCGGCAACGGTGAGCGTACCGGTAATGTAGATATTCTGAATATTGCCTATAATATGTTCTCGCAGGGAATTAACCC
>CAYOHU010000023.1:0-13265 GCA_964403845.1 uncultured Acetatifactor sp. | reverse complement strand
ATAAAATAAAGGTTTTTAAGGAGGTATATAGAATTATGAAATTAGGAATCGTGGGTCTGCCCAACGTAGGAAAAAGTACGTTGTTTAACTCTTTGACAAAAGCGGGAGCGGAGTCGGCAAATTATCCATTCTGTACAATTGACCCCAATGTGGGAATTGTGCCTGTTCCGGACGAGAGATTAAAGCTTTTGGGAGAAATGTATCAGTCTAAGAAGGTGACGCCTGCAGTGATTGAGTTTGTTGATATTGCCGGTTTGGTAAAGGGTGCTTCCAAGGGAGAGGGCTTGGGAAATCAGTTCTTAAGCAACATCCGTGAGGTGGATGCTATCGTACATGTGGTACGTTGCTTTGAGGATCCCAATGTAGTTCATGTGGATGGCAGCGTAGATCCCTTACGAGATATTGAGACGATTAATCTGGAATTGATTTTCTCCGATCTTGAGATTTTGGAGAGAAGAATTTCCAAGGTGGTGAAGGCTGCCAGAATGGACAAAACTCTTGCCAAGGAAGAAGCACTTTTGGGACGCATCAAGGAGCATTTAGAGAGCGGTAAGATGGCTAAGAGCCTGGAGGTTGAGGATGAGGATGAGCTGACCTTGCTTCGATCCTACAATCTGCTCACCTACAAGCCCGTAATATATGCCGCAAACGTAGCTGAGGACGATCTGGCGGATGATGGTGCAGGCAACGATATGGTAGCCAAGGTTCGTGAGTTTGCTGCAGGGGAAAACAGTGAGGTGTTTGTAATCTGTGCACAGATAGAACAGGAGATTGCAGAGCTTGATGATGATGAAAAGGCAATGTTTCTGGAGGATCTTGGGATTTCACAGTCCGGCTTGGATAAGCTGATTGCAGCAAGCTATCGTCTGTTGGGACTTATGAGTTTTCTGACGGCAGGAGAGGATGAGACCCGCGCATGGACGATTAAGATTGGTACTAAGGCGCCTCAGGCGGCAGGAAAGATTCATTCAGACTTTGAACGCGGTTTCATTAAGGCTGAGGTGGTGAATTACAAGGATCTTTTGGAGAATGGTTCTCTTGCAGCTGCCAGAGAAAAGGGGCTTGTGGGAATGGAAGGAAAAGAGTATGTGGTGAAGGACGGCGACGTCATTCTGTTCCGCTTTAATGTATAAGGCTTGGCTTTGATGTGGTATACGTGGAAATAAAGGAAGACAAGAGGTGTGAGCATGAATGCAGCAGATATTGCATTTCCGCATTTAGGAATCTATTTGGAAAATGTGCCGAAGGATTTCAGTATATTGGGATTTAGGATTGCATTTTACGGAGTGATTATCGGAATCGGTGTGTTGATGGGGATTTTGATAGCAGAGCATGATGCGAAGGTTACAGGGCAGAATCCGGACACTTATTGGGATTTCGCAATTTATGCAGTAATCTTCTCTGTAATCGGTGCGAGAATTTATTATGTAGTCTTTTCGTGGGACAAATATAAGGATAATCTGCTCAGTATTTTTAATATCCGCAACGGAGGACTGGCTATTTACGGTGGCGTTATCGCAGCGTTTATTACGTTGTTTCTCTATTCGAAAATCAAAAAGCAAAATCCCTTTCAGATGGGAGACACCGGTGTGCTGGGTTTGATTTTGGGGCAGATAATCGGACGCTGGGGGAATTTTATGAATCGTGAGGCGTTTGGTGAGTACACAGATAATCTGTTTGCCATGCGTCTTCCCATAGAGGCAGTTCGCAGTCACGAGATTACTGACGAGATGTGGGCTCATGTTACGGAGGGTGTGAACTATATTCAGGTGCATCCTACCTATCTTTATGAGAGTGTGTGGAATTTGTTTATCTTGATTCTGCTTTTATGTTATCGCAAACGTAAGAAATTCCATGGTGAGATTTGCTTGTTCTATCTTGGCGGTTATGGCTTCGGTAGATTCTTTATTGAAGGCTTGCGTACAGATCAGCTGTTAATACCGGGAACGGAGGTTGCAGTATCACAGATGCTGGCACTTTGTATGTTTATCTTTGCGGTGGTAACAGATATTGTGGTGCGTGCTCTGATAAAGAAAGGCAGGGTCGCGGCATATGTTCCATTAATCCGGGAGAAGGCTTCAGAACCGGAAAAAAATTTTTAAAATTGGTAACACACATTTAAAATACACATGTGGTACAAACGCTTGTGTTACCACACAAGATATAGTGGATAAGAATCCCAAAGTGCTTTACAGATACCTGTAAAGCACTTTTTTTGTACTCTGCTGTCAAAAAAATATGCTTGATTTTACTTGTAAAATACTTTAATTTGTATTAGAATCATATTAAAAGTGGGTGAAAGTGGTGCGAAGTGTCATGAAGTGGAGGAAAATGAAGCCAAAACGCACTGCTTTTGTGGCAGACCTATTTTGACAGGTGGTGATTGTTATGTTTATGAGCGAGTACAATCATACAGTGGACGCCAAAGGCAGGTTAATCATACCTTCAAAGTTCCGCGAGACTCTGGGAGAGGAGTTCGTGGTCTCAAAGGGAATGGACGGCTGCTTATTTGTGTACGCTAATGATGATTGGAATGCTTTTGAACAGAAGCTCACTTCACTTCCTTTGATTAACAAAGAAGCCAGACAATTTGCCCGATTCTTTCTGGCAGGAGCTGCACAGGTGGAATTGGACAAACAGGGAAGAATACTTTTGCCGGCGGGTCTTCGTGAGTTTGCCGGTTTGGATAAAGATGTGGTATTGGTAGGCGTGGGAAGCCGTATTGAAATCTGGAGTAAAGAGAAATGGGATGCCATGAACGAGGATGACAATATGGATGCTATCACAGCTGCGATGGAAAGCTTAGGATTAACCATTTAAAGGAGAGATAAGGTGGAATTTAATCATTATTCCGTGATGCTTGAGGAGACAATCAACGAGCTTAATATTAAGCCTGATGGCATATATGTGGATGGAACTCTGGGCGGGGGCGGACATGCTTTTCAGGTATGCAGACAGCTGACAAGCGGTCGGTTTTACGGGATTGATCAGGATGATGCTGCGATTGCAGCTGCCGGAGAAAGACTTCGTCCCTTTGGGGAGAAGGTGACCATAATCCACAACAATTACCGCAATGCAAAAGCAGCGTTGACTGCACTGGGTGTCGGGAAGGTGGACGGTGTGGTATTAGACCTTGGAGTATCTTCCTATCAGCTCGATACGGAGGAACGGGGATTTTCCTACCGGTTTGATGCACCCTTGGATATGCGCATGGATCGCAGACAGACCTTGACTGCACGTGACATTGTGAATGATTATTCCGAAATGGAATTGTTTCGTATCATCAGGGATTACGGCGAAGACCAGTTTGCTAAGAACATTGCAAAGCATATTGTGAGAGCAAGGGCGGACAAGCCCATTGAGACTACCTTCGAATTGAATGAAATTATCAAGGCGGCAATTCCTGCCAGAATGAGGCAGAATGGTCATCCTTCCAAACAGACCTTTCAGGCAATTCGAATTGAGTGTAATCAGGAATTGGAAGTACTAAGAAATTCATTGGATGATTTCATTGATATGTTGAATCCGGGAGGAAGGTTATGTATTATTACCTTTCATTCCCTTGAGGATCGTATCGTGAAGACAGCCTTTAAGAAAAATGAAAACCCGTGTACCTGTCCACCGGAATTCCCGGTGTGTGTATGTGGGAAGGTATCAAAAGGGAAAGTGGTTACAAGAAAGCCGATTCTTCCAAATGCCCGGGAGCTGGAGGAGAACAGTCGATCCAAGAGTGCAAAGCTTCGAGTGTTTCAAAAATCCTAAAATCGGACTTGTGAAGAAAGGCTTTCTGCAAAACGGGGAAAGAAAGATAGAAAGCAGGCGATTGATTTGGCTCAGACAAGAAGAACGAATACAAACAGAACAAGTACATACAGACAGCCTCACAGCAATGTGTATGTCTATGGAAACGCTGCACGCAAGCCGGATGTTCAACGACAGCTGGAGCTGGAGCCGAGGAGACAATTAAGCAATGAGACCAGAAAGAACAGGGAAAAGGCGCATCATATGAACCTTGGATATTTGGTTTTCCTAATGGCGGCTTTTTGCACCTGTGCGTTTATTTTGATCAATTATATTCAGCTGCAGTCAGAATTGACCAACAGAACCAAAGGACTTGCTGCTCTGGAAAGCAGACTTAATACAATGAGACTGGAGAATGACGAGGCTTACAGCAGAATCACCAGCAGTATTGATCTGGAGGAAATCAAGCGGGTTGCCATCGGGGAATTGGGTATGAAATATGCGGAGGAAGGTCAGATTATTACCTACAGCAGTGTGACCAATGATTACATGCGTCAGGTGGATTAGGGCTCGAATTAGAGGTGCAGAGTGAAAGAACAGAAACAAAATGAAAAAAAATTTACGATAAAGATGCAGAAGAAGCTGGTGGTGCTGTTTATGTTTGTACTGCTGGCTTTTGCAGGATTAAGTGTCCGTTTGCTCTGGATCAACAGAGAGGATGGTACAGAGTATCAGAAGCAGGTGTTGTCGCAGCAGAGATATGATTCTACAACGATTCCCTTTAGGAGAGGGGATATCGTGGATGCGAAAGGAACCAAACTTGCCGTCAGCGAAAAGGTCTACAATCTCGTCATTGATGCCAATGTGATGCTGGACAAGGAGGCTTATCTGGAACCGACACTTCAGGCTTTAGGTACTTATTTTACTGAACTGGATATGGGTGCAATCCGGGAGTATGTGACAACACATCCCAATTCTTCGTGGTATGTGCCGTTACGAAGATTAACCTATGACCAAATATCGGAATTTAAGATTGCACAGCTGGAAAACAAGAATATAAAAGGTGTTTGGTTTGAAGAGGAATATAAGAGAGTATATCCCAATGGCTCTCTGGCTGCGGATGTGATTGGCTTCACCAGAACGGATAATCAGGGCTTATACGGATTAGAGGAATATTATAATGATACTTTGAACGGCACATCGGGAAGGGAGTATGGTTATCTGAATGATGATTCGACCTTGGAACGTACTATCAAGCCGGCGGTGGATGGCAATACCATTCACAGTACGATAGATGCCAATATTCAGGGAATCGTGGAAAAGTATCTGAGAGCATTCAATGAAGAACATAAGGATAGCTATCGCAAGGGAAATGGTGCGGAAAATATAGGCTGTATTGTTATGGAAGTGGATACCGGTAATATTCTTGCGATGGCAAGCTATCCTACCTTTGATTTAAATGACACGAAAAATACCAATGCGTTAATCGGCTCTGTCATGGTTGAGCAGGAGGATTTGGGAAACGGTTATTATAAGATTAATAAGACCAACACGGTGCTCAACGAGGAAGCTCTTTCCAATATGACGGAAGACCAGATTCTGTTACAGTTGAATCAGCTTTGGAAGAATTATTGCATTACGGATACCTATGAACCCGGCTCCACGGCAAAGCCCTTCACGGTGGCGGCTGCCTTGGAGAGTGGAGCCATCAATGAAAATACGCATTATGAGTGTGATGGAGCATTGGAAATCGGTGGCTATACTATCAAATGTCACAGCTATGCAAAGGGCGGTGACGGCTATGTGAGTCTGCAGGATTCCGTTGCATGGTCTTGTAACGTGGCGATGATGAAAATCGGACAGGCGCTGGGCAAAGAGCAGTTTAGTGAATTCCAGAATATCTTTAATTTCGGGTTAAAGACCAACGTTGATCTGGCGGGGGAAGCAAGAACCGCCAGCCTGATTTATCCTTTGGATAAAATGGGACCTACGGATCTTGCAACCAATACCTTTGGACAGAACTTTAATGTAACCATGATACAGATGATCTCGGGCTTCTGTTCTTTGATTAACGGCGGTTATTATTATGAACCCCATATGGTGGACAAAATCACCAATGCCAGCGGTGCAACGGTGGAAAACATAGAACCGAGAATCCTGAAACAGACAATATCCGAATCCACCTCTGAACTGATCAGACAGTATTGCCGTGCAGTTGTTATGGAAGAGGGCGGTAAATTCAGAACGGGTAAAACAGCTCGTCCGGCAGGCTATGCAATCGGTGGAAAGACCGGTACTGCGGAGACGATTGATCCTAAGACAAATAAGCGTTCGGATGATGAATATGTGGTGTCCTTTATCGGTTATGCGCCGGCTGACAAGCCGCAGATTGCAATTTATGCTGTGGTAGATCGTGCCAATGCAGCAAAACAGGATGACGCTAAGTTCGCAACCGGTATTGTACGAAATGTTTTGACCGAGGTGCTTCCCTATCTGCAGATTTTCATGACCGAGGAGTTGAGTGAAGAGGAAGTAGCGGAATTGGAGGCAAGACAGCTGGAGATTACCAAGATGTACGCACCTGATTCTTCCGAAGAAGGCAGTGCTCCCGAAGGAGACTCCGGGGAAGAAGGTGATGTGAACGGTGGTACGGATGACGGAACCGGCGGCGCGGACAGCACACAAGCGAAATGGTTGAGTTATCCCATTGATCCCCAGACGGGAAATCGGGTAAATCCTGATACGGGGGAACAGCTCGATCCGGAGACAGGATATCCGATAGGTAATTTTGGCGCCATGGGCAGCAGCGTACCGGTGAATCCCGACATTGTGGCTCCCCACACGGAATAGGAAGCATCAGCAGGATACAATAGAGATATATCAGGAATAACCTCATAAAATCGGGAATACAGTTAAGTAATACCCTTTTTATGAGGTTTCCTATGTTTTCAAACAATAATAAAATTTATCATAGAAAGAAGATATTGTTTATTACAATAGGATGTACGGCATTGTTTATTCTGCTGTTCGGAAGACTTGTTTATCTCATGATATGGCGGGCAGATTATTATTCAAGTCGGGCGACTGAGCTTCACGAGAGGGAGAGAAGCATCAAAGCCGTAAGAGGCCGGATTTTGGATCGCAACGGAACCGTGCTTGCAGATAATAAGACAGTGTGTACTATATCTGTTATCCATAATCAGCTTGAGGACGAGGAAGAGGTGATCCGGGTACTCTGCAAGGAACTGAATCTGTCGGAGGAATATGTGAGAAAGCGCGTGGAGAAATATTCCTCCATGGAGCGGGTTAAGAGCAATGTGGATAAGGAAATCGGTGACCGGATCCGGGAGTATGATCTGCCCGGGGTAAAGGTGGATGAAGATTACAAGCGATATTACCCCTATGGAGAGCTTGCCAGCAAAGTGCTTGGATTTACCGGTGGCGATAATCAGGGAATCCTCGGACTGGAAGTAAAGTATGAGGAGTATTTGAGCGGTGAACCGGGGAAGATTCTCACGGTTACGGATGCCAGAGGAATCGAAGTGGAGGAGGAGGGAGAGCGAAGGCTTGAACCGGTGGCGGGAAATGATCTGTATGTCAGTCTGGACAGGAACATTCAGATGTACGCTACACAGTTAGCGGCTCAGGCAATGGCCACCAAGGAAGCGGATGGTGTGTCTGTGGTCGTTATGAATCCGCAGAATGGTGAAATCTACGCTATGGTGAATGTGCCGGAATTTGACTTAAACAATCCCTATGATCTGCCGGAGGGGTCGGAGGGTCTAAACAGTGAGGAAAAACAAAATAAACTGAATCAAATTTGGAGAAATGCCTGTATTAACGATACTTATGAACCGGGCTCTACCTTCAAAATCATCACGGCGGCGGCCGGATTGGAGGAGGGGGTTGTAACACCGTCCAGCTCCTTTAACTGTCCCGGCTTTATAGTTGTGGATGACAGAAAAATACGCTGTCACAAGGTTGCGGGACACGGGAGTGAGGACTTTATAAAAGCGACCATGAATTCCTGCAATCCGGTGTTTATAACTGTCGGTTTACGTCTGGGAGTTGATAATTATTACAAATATTTTGAACAGTTTGGATTAAAGACGAAAACGGGAATCGATCTGCCGGGTGAGGCGGGAACGATAATGCATAAGAAGGAAAATATGGGAAATGTGGAGCTTGCCACGGTATCCTTCGGTCAGTCCTTTCAAATTTCAGCTGTGCAGATGCTGACCACAGCTTCTTCGATTATTAACGGCGGAAACCGAATCACACCTCATTTTGGGGTCAAGGCAGTGAACAAGTCCGGTGAGGTGGTGGATACCTTTAATTATCCGGTGCAGGAAGGGATTGTATCGGAGGAAACCAGCGCCACCATGAGAGAAATTCTGGAAAAGGTAGTGTCTGAGGGCTCCGGCGTAAATGGGAAGGTAGAGGGCTACCGTGTAGGCGGAAAAACGGCGACCAGTCAGACGTTGCCCAGAGGAAGCGGACGCTATATTGCTTCTTTTATAGGGTTTGCACCGGCAGATGACCCACAGGTCATTGCCATTGCCATTATCAATAATCCGCAGGGAGTTTATTACGGTGGTCAGGTGGCAGCCCCGATTGTCAGGCAGCTTTTTGAAAATATTCTTCCGTATTTAGGGATAAAGGAGTATAATCAATGAGTAGTTCCGTTTTTGGACAGCATGAATGGAAAACTATTAGGAGGAGAATTATGTTAAAAGGACAGAGATGCCTGGTGGTGGGCTCCGGAATCAGCGGAATCGGAGCGGTCAGCCTGCTGAAGCACTTTGGGGCAGAAATTATATTATATGACAGTAATGAAAATATGACAGTGGAAGAACTGGAGGGAAAGCTTCCGACCGGAATCAGTGTAACCTGTATCACAGGAGAGCTGCCTGAAGCTGTGGAAGAAGAAATAGATGTTGCGGTGCTTAGTCCGGGAGTTCCTACGGATATTCCCTTGGTGAACAGAATGCGCGACAGAGGTGTGCAGATCATCGGCGAAATTGAGTTGGGATATCTTGCAGAGCAGGGGAGGGTAGTGGCAATTACCGGTACCAACGGAAAGACAACTACAACGACTCTGGTGGGGGAGATTATGAAGGCGCATTACGGGAAGGAGAAGACCTTTGTTGTGGGCAATATCGGCAATCCCTATACGCTGGAGGCGTTAAAGACAAAGAAGGACACCGTCACCGTAGGTGAGCTCAGTTCCTTTCAGTTAGAGACCGTACATACCTTTCATCCTACAGTGTCTGCAATATTGAATGTAACGCCGGATCACCTGAATCGGCATCATACCATGGAGGCCTATGCGAGGGCAAAAGAGGCTATTGCATCAAAGCAGACAGAAGATGAAATATGTGTTCTGAATTATGAGAACGAATATACCCGTAATTTTGCAGACAGATGTCCCGCAAGAGTGGTAATGTTCTCCTCTGTCAGAGAACTGGAGGACGGTTATTACCTGAAGGATGACAAGATTGTGAAGAGTACCTCGGGACTGAGGAAGGAGCTTTTGGATATCCATGAGGATATGAATCTGGTGGGAATCTGCAATGTGGAAAATGTGATGGCTGCGATTGCCATTGCTGAGGGAATGCAGGTACCTATGGAAACTATTCTGTCGGTAATCAAGGACTTCCGCGCCGTGGAGCATCGAATCGAGTTCGTTGCTACCAAGGGGGGCGTGGATTATTATAACGATTCCAAGGGAACCAATCCTGACGCGGCCATTCAGGGAATCAAGGCCATGAGCAAACCTACGATTCTGATTGGTGGCGGATATGATAAGCAGAATGAATATGATGAATGGATTGAGAGCTTTGACGGGAAAGTAAAATGGCTGGTATTGATCGGTCAGACCAGAGAGAAAATTGCAGAGTGTGCTAAGGCACACGGATTTACCAGAATCAGGTTTGCAGATTCCTTTGAGGAGTGTCTCGGGCTTTGTACCGAACTGGCGGATAAAGGGGATGCGGTGCTTTTATCTCCCGCATGCGCCAGCTGGGGAATGTTCCCTAACTATGAGGTCCGCGGACAACTGTTTAAGGAATATGTCTGTGGGTTAGAGTAACAATAACCAGAAGGAGTATCTATGGCAACAAGGACAACTCGAAAAAGAAAAAAAGAGCAGTCAGAATATTTTTTTGACTACAGTCTTCTGTTCATTGTTCTGTTTTTGTTGGGCTTCGGACTGATTATGATTTATTCTGCGAGCTCTTATGAGGCATATACGGATTTCAATGACGCAGCGTATTATTTGAAAAAGCAGGCGGTGGCCATCGTGGTGGGTCTGGTCGCCATGATCGTGGTGGCAAATATTCCGTATCATTTCTGGGCAAAGTTTTATGGCTTGGGATATATAGTGTCAGTGATTGTAATTTTATTGGTAAGAAGCCCCATTGGCAAAACGGCAAATGGTGCATATCGATGGATCATTATTCCGGGTATCGGCTTTCAGGTACAGGTGGCGGAGATCGCAAAGCTTTGCATGATTTTGTGCCTGGCAGTGATGGTGTGTAAGCTGGGGAAATCAGTTCGCAGTATGAAAGGCTTTTTGCTGATGATGGCAATTCCTCTTCCGATTTTTGTATTGATTTGGAGAGTTACAAACAATATGAGTTCTGCTATTATCATTATGGCGATAGCAATTCTGATGGTGTTTGTGGCCAGCCCGGATTATAAGAAGTTCGTGGTAGCAGGGCTGGGGGCTATTGCAGCTGCGGCAGCCTTGGTTTTTTATGTGGCAAATTCTGACAGTGCGGGAGGCTTCCGTTTTGAACGTATCAGAGTATGGCTGAATCCGGAAAGCGATGCCCAAAATGTTGGCTTTCAGACTCTGCAAGGTCTGTATGCCATCGGAAGAGGGGGAATCTGGGGACAGGGTCTCGGACGAAGTATGCAGAAGCTGAATTTTTTACCTGAGGCACAGAATGATATGATTTTCTCCATTATTTGTGAAGAACTGGGACTGTTTGGGGCAATCGCGATTATCCTGATGTTCATTATGTTAATCTGGAGAATGATGATTATAGCCAATAATGCGCCGGATTTATTTGGCGCAATGCTGGTAGTAGGTGTGATCGGACACATTGCGGTACAGGCAATTTTGAACATTGCCGTTGTTACGGCATCCATTCCCAATACAGGTGTCTCGTTGCCATTTATCAGCTATGGTGGCTCTTCGGTACTGTTTCTTTTGATTGAGATCGGATTGGTGCTGAACGTTGCGAAACGGATTCAGCTGAAGGAGCTATAGACAGAGATATCCTGAACGTACAAGGTACCATCGGGTAACCAAAGGCATAGAATACAATAATTACAGGAATTATTAATGGGTTCGGATGGTGTCACATGGATTCAATTCACGTTCAAGGCGGTGTCGCTTTGCAGGGAAAGGTTCGCATTCAGGGGTCTAAGAATGCAGCTTTACCTATCCTGGCAGCGTCTCTTCTTACGAAAGAAACCTCCTGTATCTATAATTGCCCCAGAATTGCAGATGTACATCGGATGGTAAACCTGCTTCGAAGTCTTGGGGTGAAAGTGTGTTGGGAGGAAAACGGTATTCGCGTGAATGCGTGGAATATCTGCGGAGGGGATATGCCTACGGAAGCAATCAGAGGCATGCGCTCCTCCCTGTGTCTGTTGGGAGCCTTAATCGGCAGATGCGGAGAGGTGAGGATGGAATATCCCGGTGGCTGTATGATCGGAGAACGTCCTGTAGATCTTCACATCATGGCATTTCAGAAGATGGGTGTGTGTTTCCGGGAAGAACAGGATATGCTTTGTGCCCATGTAAAAGAGCTGCATGGAGCGGAAATTGAGCTTCCCTTCGCCAGTGTGGGAGCTACTGAGAATATTATACTGGCTGCAGTTATGGCAGAGGGAGATACGACAATTTGCGGAGCAGCGAAGGAGCCGGAGGTTGTTGCCCTGTGCGATTACCTGCAAAGGTGTGGGGCAGACATAGAGGGAATCGGTACGGGAGTAATATTGATTCATGGCGGCAGACCTCTTTACGGAACGGATTATCGTGTATCAGAAGACCGGATTGTGGCAGGAACTTACCTCTTTGGCGCTATTGCTACAGGAGGCTGCGCACTTCTGGAGAATGCACCTTATATGCAGATGGAATCGGTATTAAATGTTGCCCACAAAATGGGTGCACTGTGCGATATTACAAAAGAAGGGATTTATGTTCAGGCGGAGGAGCGGGCCTTGGCTCTTCCCTTCCTAATGACAGAGCCCTACCCCGGTTTTCCAACAGATTTGCAGTCCATGGCGTTGGTTGCCATGGCCGGAGCTGAAGGGAAAAGTATTATTGAGGAAACCATATTTGAAAATCGGTTTCAGGTGGTGGACCCTTTGGTGAGAATGGGAGCCGATATTCAGGTGTTAAGCCCTACCAAGGTTGTGGTAAACGGTGTTGAGAGGCTGCATGGCGGACAGCTGGAGGCGAAGGAGCTGCGCGGCGGAGCAGCACTTCTTCTGGCGGCACTGGCAGCAGAAGGAAGGAGTACCATTACGGGATGTTCCTATATTTATCGCGGATATGAGAACATCTGTAAAGACTTAAGAGAGTTAGGAGCGCGTGTTGCAAGTGTTTAGAAGCAGGAAAAAAACAGGTATCTTAATACTGGTGGTCGCAATTGTGCTTGCGGGTATTCTGGGCGGAATATATTATGTGCTTGAATCCTACACGATAAAGACCGTATATGTGGATGGCAATGTCCACTATACGGAGGACGAAATTAAAAGCCTTGTTATGGATGGACCCTTGGGCAATAATTCCCTGTATTTATCCCGGAAATACAAGAACAAGGGTGTGGAAAGCATTCCCTTTGTGGATGTAATGGACGTGAGTGTTCTGTCACCGGACACGATTAAAATCACAGTATATGAGAAAGCACTGGCCGGTTATGTAAGGTATATGGATACCAACATGTATTTTGATAAGGATGGCTGTGTAGTAGAAAGTTCAAGCGTAAAAACGGTGGGGGTTCCTCAGGTTACCGGTCTGACCTTTGATTACATGGTTCTGGGAGAGCCGCTGCCGGTGGAGAATAAGGAAATCTTTAGTACCATTTTGAATCTCTCGAAGCTTTTAAATAAATATAATCTTACATCGGACAAGATTCATTTTCATTCTTCCGATGAGGTTACAATCTATTTCGGGGAGATAAAAGTGGAGCTTGGTAATGAGCCGGCCACCCTGGAGGACAAGATTATGCTGCTTCCTAATTTCCTGAAAGAGCTGGAGGGGAAAAGCGGAACCCTGCAGATGGAAAAGTATGATGGGGGAAACGGAAGATTTACATTTAAGCCGGATAAAAATTCTTAAAAAATATGTTGATTAATTTCTGAAATAATTATATGATAGTCTATATGGAGTTTAAATTGGAGTAGATATGTGAAGGAGGATAAACCCTTGCTGGAGATTAAGACAAACGACGCTGAATCTGCTGCTAAAATCATCGTAGTCGGTGTGGGCGGAGCAGGTAATAATG
>CAYOHU010000022.1:6581-13428 GCA_964403845.1 uncultured Acetatifactor sp. | reverse complement strand
TCATGCAAGCATGGCAGCCGCATATTCACAGATTTGCGTGGCTCTGAATAGTTACCAAATATTGTAAAATTCCCATATGTATTGCCCAGGCTAATTTTTCCTGATATTCCTCTGTGCCAAGCTTCTCAGCCTCTGCCTGATTGGATAGGAAGCCGCATTCCACAATCACAATGGGAACTCCTGTTTTTTTCAGCAGATAATAGCTGTCATTTGCTTTCACCTGACGTCTGTTCTCCGGGTCTGCTTTTTTTACAAGCTGTGACTGAAGGATTTCCGCCAGTCTCTTTCCCTCCAAGCTACCACTGTAATAGAAGACCTGAGCGCCATGTACATACTCCTCCGGGTAACTGTTTTGATGAATGCTTACCGCAAGTACAGGGGTAGCTTCGTCAATCCTGTCAATTCTTCGCTTCATATCCTGAACCTTTTTATTGGAAGCGTCCGCATCATACAATCCCTCCTCAGTGTCTCTGGTCATGATTACCCGAACATCATTTGCCTCCAGAAACAGCTTTACCTTCCTTGCTATCTGCAGGTTGATATCCTTTTCCAAGGTGCCGTTAATCCCCACCTTGCCCGGATCAATTCCGCCATGCCCGGCATCAATTACCACGCAGGGCTCTGCCCTTCCTATTTTCGCCTGCGTTCCCAGAACATATCTGGCTGTCTCGCGTCCAACCACCAGCATGGACACCATCAACAAACCGCCCATTACAAGGGATAAAATTTTATATTGTTTCTGCTCCACAGTATTTCTTCCTCTTACTGCCCGATTCCTTGTTTCCAATATATGCGTGCAGGGCATTTCCCATGAATGCATCCGGCCATGGCTTTTTTGCAAATGCCTCCGGCCATGGTTTTTTTGCAAATGCATCCGGCCATGGCTTTTTGCAAATCGACCCCTCGCAAATCTTAGGGTTTTATCGAATGATTTCAGTTGCATCAAACAATAGAAATAACGTATAATAGAAATATGGAAAAACGTAACAAAGTATGGATTACAATTTTATCAGTTATCGGAGTTTTGTGCCTTGTTGCCGCGTGTATTTTGTTTCTGGGACAGGCTTACCGAAGTCATCAGTCAAGACTACGGCTGGAAGCCCTCCGGGAATCGGCAGCGAAGGTCGAAAATGCCTCCTCCCCAAATGTCGACGGAACTAAGGATAATGCTCTTTCTCCCGCTTTTTCTCATGATGCTGAAAGCTCCATCGCTCCCGGTAATAATTATGCGGAAGAAGCTTACACTGAAGAAGCTTACACTAAGGATGCGACGGAATCCTTCGATACAGCATCAGCCTCTGAATCTGCTGGGGAGAATATCGAGAAGGATTACCCTTCCCAGGCAGAACCGAATCCCTACGCTGATGTTTTCACAGCATATGACGATATTGTGGCATGGCTCGTGATTCCCGACACCGACATCGATTATCCCGTGGTATGGACTCCCGAAGATGAGAACTATTACCTGTATCGCGATATCGACGGGAATAAGGATAATAACGGCTGTCTGATTTTGGATACCGACAGCTCCGTAGCCCCGTTGTCAACCAACCTTATTATCCACGGACACAACATGCGCTCCGGAGCAATGTTTGGAAATTTGACAGATTACGAAGATTTGAACTTCTATAAAGACCACAAACAAATTACCTTGTACACCGAAGAATGCCGACGCAGCTACGAAATTATCTCCGTCTTCCGTTCTCAGGTGTATAAAAAGAAAGACACTGTATTTAAGTACTACAAATTTTTCCAGGCAAATACGCAGGAGGAGTTTGAAGACTTTTATCAAAACATAAAGAATTTATCCCAATATGACACCGGTGTCACTGCTGAATTCGGCGACCGCTTTCTTACCTTATCTACCTGTGTCTATCACGTAGAGCAAGGTCGGTTTGTAGTAGTTGCCAAGGAAGCGGAAAGCAGCGATCCTTATCTACCGGTTCAGGAATAAGGGGTAAAAAATATTTTAGGAGGTTACACTATGAAGAAACTCACAAAAATTGTATCCCTGCTGCTTGCAGTAGCTATCTGTATTCTGCTGCCTGATGCCGCAGCATTAACCGCATCTGCCGAAGAGCCTGTCACCTATTATGTAAAATATTTGGCAGATAACAACGAATGGCGTTTTCAGCTTGGCTCTGCGTGGGACGACCAAGGATATCACCGGGAACTGTATTACTTATATCAGGACATTAAGGATGGTGATATCGTAATTGTTGACGGAAATTCCTCGTCCGTTTTGGAAATTCCCGTTCATCTCAGCAATCTCACTTTTTACATGGGTACTTCCGCAGTTGTTACCGCCAAATCAATTGATGAATGCTTTGTTCTGCGTGACTGCGTATGTGCCATTAATGGTGACACATCTATCGCTTATGTATATGACAGCGCACGTTGTACCTTTAACGATAATGTGGGAACACTAAATGTACTGAACGACGCCGCCCGCAACGACTCTCTTTTACGTAGTACCGTCACCGTAGGCGGAACCGTTGACCACCTAATCGGTCATGATGGTGCAACGCTTCATTACGAGCTCTACAGCTTCGCTGCCGGCAAACTTGTAATCGAGAATGGTGATGTCAAAACTGACACTTCCCTTTACAGCACTACTGCCCCGGCAGCAGGTAGTAAACAGAATACCTCCACTTCCGCAGATGAGTATGATGATGTTCCCAAAACCGGTGACAGTACCTTAATCTTTTGGTTACTTGGTATATCTGCAATCTGTTTTGCAGGAAGATATACCTTAAAGAAAGCACACTGATTTTAGATTGATTTCAAATAAAAATTATTTTCTTTATAACCGGACCGGATAAGCAAAATATTTCTTTCACAGTGCAATTCAGAAAACGTAGGTGTAGTGCTGCTACGCTGAAGTTTTTTGAATTTGCACGAAGTGCCATGGAAGAATCCTCTCTTCAAGGATATTGGGACAAGGTTCTCCTTTTATCAGGAATTTGCATAGGCATTCAGCAGCTCCCAGATTTCGGGAGTTCCGTAACCTAATCTCCAAACGGCAACACCGCCAACATTCTTGGTTCTCATTACATTCAGCTTTACTTTGATGGAATCCATATCCTCCAGCCAGATCTGATAAGTAAGTGAACCGTCCGTCCATTCCGCATAGTTCTGACAGGTTGTCTCATCCCACACCGGAGTCACTCCGACACGTTTCAAAAAATCCGCGGTATTCGCAATTGTCAAATAAGAATCCGACACTGTAGAGCCCTCTGTCTTCCACAATATTGTGTAGAACGGCAACGCATTGATTACCTTTTCAGCCGGCACATCCTTCAAGGTCTTATCGAGACCATTGGACACATAATCAATACTTGCCACACTTCCGGGATTACCGCTTCCGCTCCAATGTTCGTCATATCCCATGATAATCACATAATCCGCAATCTGACCCTGAATATCCAAGCGATAAAAATCATTAAAATGAAAGGGTACATAATTGTCAATGGAAAGCACCAGTCCGTTATTCCGGCACTGGATTGACAGCTCTCTCAGAAACTGTACATAATGAACGCCGCTATCTGAGTCCACCCGCTCAAAATCAAGATTGATGCCATCCAACCCCAGGCTGACAGCCATCTCTGTGATACTTTGAACCAAGCTTTCTCTCTTGGTAGTGGAGGACAGAATACTATAGACATCTATCCCGCCTCCCGTCTCATTATTGTAATTAAAATCATCCAACACGCCCCAGACCTGTAGGCCCTTATCGTGCGCCTTCCGGACATAATCAGAGGATGCAAAGCTTCTGAAGTTTCCCTCATTATCATTCAGACTAAACCATGTAGGCGCAATCACATTCATTCCCTTGGTGTTTGCGACCTCGCTCTCAAGAGTATCATTCCCTGCAATACCGCCTATAGCATGCCATCCCAGACTCACCTTTCCATTTACGGAAAGGGATGTATATTCCGGTGCAACATAATCCGTTACCGGTGTTTCTTCTACTGTTGTCTTCTCTGTCAGTCTCTTATTCTCTATATACCCAATAATGGAATCAGCGGTTTTGACTTTGCTCCATGTCTCCATCATTTCCAAAATTTCAACTGTCTCACCGGCTTTGACCTCACGCAAAATCGGACTCTTTACACCACCCAATTCACGTACAGCAGTATCCTTCGTGACATCCGCAATTTCCTTGCTTCCCCACTGGGTATATAACTGAATGTGTCGGTCATATACATCACAGGAGAAATTAGTATACTGCTTCACAAAATCAACCGCCACATATACAGTATCGTCCTCAGCATAAGCGATGGGATACCCCAGCTCCGTATTGCCTGAGCCTGTACTGTACACGTTCTCCCCAAGATTCACTCTGACAATATCTGTTGCCGTAGTATATAAAAGCAGATTCTCCGCCATATCCACATAAAAGATTTCATTTAAATATTTATGAACGGTTTCCAGATCCAGATAGCAGACACCATCGCGTAGAATTGCTTTCTCTCCCACCATTTCATCCTGCAGAATGATTGCACTCTGTTCCCCGGATACCTGATAGTATTCATTCATATCCTTTGTTTCTTTGCTATAGGAATACTTATCAATCACTATCTTCCCAAACGCAACCACTCCTATCACTACAATGAAAAATAATGCTATAATAACCGGTATTGCTTTCTTCATACCAAAATCCCCATTCCGTATTTTTAATTATTCTGTCACTAATTATTTATCCGTCCGCAGTGAATTGAAATCATCATTGCACCCATCCCAGCAAATACCCAATTCCCAGTATCACAATAAGGATGACTGCTAGGATTCCCAAAATTATTAATGCCAAAACATCTCCGTGAGTCATTGGCAAAGTTACTTTGCCAATTTTAACCTTCTCTTCTAATGTTCTTTTCTCTTTGACACCCTTTTTAAAATTCTTAGCCGCCCAGATTTGAAATCGCTTCGATTTTTTACTCAAAACAATAAGGATGACTCCCGAAATAATTTGAATTGCTGCCACAATCCACATCCAAATGCAATCACTTACCGGATTTTTGCACGCAATCGGAATGAGCGACAGTATTATCCATCCCACGCCGCATCCGGCAAGAATTTTGCCGCCCAAATTGTACGCACTTACTCCATTTTCTTGTGTCCAAAGCAAGGCTGTGACAGCCTTGCTCACTTGATAGGAAGCTTTTTGTCCAAACAAATCGGATAATTTACTCATTCGTTTATTCCCCCTCTTATATAAACATCCCGGGTGATTGTGAAACGCCACAAAAGCATAAATGGAAGCAGATCCTTTTCTTATACAATCCATCCCCAGCGGCAGCTCAGATATTCTCCCATAAAAAATATACCATGCAGCCATACAAACACCGTTACTCCAAAAAACCAAGGAATTAAATCCTCACGCTTCTTCACAATTTCCTTCGCAAGAGAAAGGATGGCACAAATCAGCAGAACCATGGTTCCGAAGGTAGCTCTGTCCGGGTAATGGGGGGACAAAATCATAGCTCCCCACGACAAAAGGGCACAGAGCATCATCAAAATATTTTTTCTGCCAATAGGAAGGTGCAATACTCCCTTGCTCATAAACAACAGAAATCCCAAGATGAGTAATGTAGGGAACAGGAATTCCAGTGCAGCTTTACATTCTGCATAACAACGCAGGAAACAATTCCACAGCACACCGTATCCATTTGCCGCTGCAGTGCTACTACGCACAAAATTACCGGGCGCTGCAACCATGACGACACTTCCAATCAGACAAGTCAGGTTACCCAGTATCATCCAAGGCTTTACTGTCCTTTTTTCTTTTGCAACCAACAAAATTACAATTGTGCTGATGACCCACGCAGCAGGTCCCATATTCTCATTACTCCAGCCTGTCACGAGCCCCAAAGGAATCATCCACAAGGTGATTCCCGGTAAATCCGCAGTTCCATCACCCACCTCTGTTTCCCTCAGATAGCAATATAAAAATAATAAAACAAAAATAGTGATATATAGGTAATTAGCTGCGCCGGACTGCCAAAACATACTCATTTTCCAATTGGCATTCAGCCCAAACAGCATAGCCACAGCCCCAAAAAGCATGGGAAGCTTCCTGCTATCTGCCACACGGCAGATGAGTCCTGCCAGAACAAAGGTCACAATCACATTCAGGACGTCCGCAACCCCTTCTCCGCAAAGTAAAATCATCTGTAGCAGTCCATGAGCCATACTCCGTCCGCCCCAATTGTTATAATGCCAAATCTGGCTTTCCACAATATCTGCAAAAGATGCTATGGGAGTCTCAGAGGATAGTTTGGTAGAATACCATATGTCATCCATCATAAAGGGCACTTCCCTGTGAACCACATATATCATTATCACGGTCACCAACAATAAAAAGACTGTCAGTACCCCAATCACACGCATCTGTTTCTCTTTCATAAGCTCATGCTCCTACTTGCATTTTTTCTATTGTATCACCTGTATGATTATTAGGAAAGCAAAAAAATATTCTATCTATGGTATTTTACCCAAATACGCATAATTTGTTCAATTGATTCTTGTTGCGATATCTGTCTCGGAGTTTTTCTGAAAAAATCAATATCACAAATAGTAGTTGCATCTGTCAAAAAATCGTACATAATGCTCCCATCATAAAAATACACAGCAACATATCCCATTTGATTTATATTCTGTTTTTTCTGTTTTTTTGTTTTTCTGTTTTTCTGTTTTCTCTGTTTTTTTGTTTTTCTGTTTTCTCTGTTTTTTCTGTTTTTTTCTACTTCTTTACAGTTTTTTCTTATCAGTAGGGGCGAAATGCTTCTTCCCTCCCTACTTTTTTGCTGTTTTCTCTTATCAGTAGGGGCGAAACGCTTCTTCCTTC
>CAYOHU010000022.1:0-6481 GCA_964403845.1 uncultured Acetatifactor sp. | reverse complement strand
CTTTTTTGCTGTTTTCTCTTATCGGTAGGGACGAAACGCTTCTTCCTTCCCTACTTTTTTGCTATTTTCTCTTATCGGTAGGGGCGAAACGCTTCTTCCTTCCCTACTTTTTTGCTGTTTTCTCTTATCAGTAGGGGCGAAACGCTTCTTCCTTCCCTACTTTTTTGCTGTTTTTTCTTATCGGTAGGGGCGAAACGCTTCTTCCCTCCCTACTTTTTTGCTGTCTTCTCTTATCGGTAGGGACGAAACGCTTCTTCCCTCCCTACTTTTTTGCTGTTTTCTCTTATCGGTAGGGACGAAACGCTTCTTCCTTCCCTACTATACGTAATACTTCTGCGCATCAGCCTAAATATATTTACACGAATTGCATTTTCAGCAACGATGTTTGAAGTCAAACTCAATCAACATACATTTTTCCTCACGTATATCTCCTCACGTATATCTCCTCACTCATATCTCCTCATGACAATATCCTCATGACAATATCCTCATGAATATCTCTCCCTGAACATATTTTAGGAGTAATGCATTCCGAAATATAATCATTCATCATACATTACTCCAAAATTGTTCTTCATTCTAAAGTCCGCTTCACTTCAGAAGTCCACTTCATTCCAGAAATCCGTTTCATTCCAGAAATCCGTTTCATTCCAAAATCCGCTTCACTTCAGAAATCCACTTCACTTCAGAAATCCACTTCACTTCAGAAGTCCGCTTCACTTCAGAAATCCGCTTCACTTCAGAAATCCGCTTCACTTCAGAAATCCGTTTCACTTCAGAAGTCCGCTTCATTCCAAAGTCCGTTTCACTCCGAATATCTGCCGGACCTCGAATAGTTACATTGTAGCACACTTGACATATGACGTCATTACCATTTTTGACAAAATTCCGCTGGTTTTCAGCACGAGAGGCAACCCGTTTCAGTAAGACACGCGGAATATGTAGGGGCACTGACACATGGCTATTCAGGATCTACCTTATCAAGGCGCACCTGTTCAATTTTTCCCTTTTCTCCCCAAACATAGTCTGTCATATAGACGCCATCTTCTCTGACTGCCCTTGAAGCCGCATCCGCGGGAAGCACAGCTTCTCCGTCTACGAAAAATTCTGCTCCTTCCCGATGCATGCGCTGCCATAATTCCAGCATACTTTCTTCGGCACAATCCGTTTGTTTTTTATTATCGTCCCACAAGGATCTTCCTCCTGTCCGCTATTCAGGATCTACCTTATCAAGGCGCACCTGTTCAATTTTTCCCTTTTCTCCCCAAACATAGTCTGTCATATAGACGCCATCTTCTCTGACTGCCCTTGAAGCCGCATCCGCGGGAAGCACAGCTTCTCCGTCTACGAAAAATTCTGCTCCTTCCCGATGCATGCGCTGCCATAATTCCAGCATACTTTCTTCGGCACAATCCGTTTGTTTTTTATTATCGTCCCACAAGGATCTTCCTCCTGTCCGCAAGCTTCCCGACCAAAGGTTAACGTGATATATTAATTTACGGAAGCCCACTAAATATAAATGTGGGTAACTATTCGCCAAATGAATTTATGAAAACATCCCTTTGTAAACAAGCTTACACGGTCCTTATTTCATAAATTCACATAGTTCTGAATAGTTACAAATGTGGAATCATATAAATACCTTCGGCAGTACCTGAAATTAGAAAAAAATACTAACTTAAAAAATGTTTAAATTGAATTATTATTGTGAAAAGTATTAGTTGAACAACCAGACTCAAGCACATAAACGCTTGTAAGACATAAAATGAAACGAACGGTTTCAACATCCGTCAATGAAACGAACGGTTTCAACATCCGTCAATTGAACGAACGGTTTCAACATCCGTTATTTGATCAACTGAAAATCAAGACTGCCTGCCTCCTCTCCCGTACAGAATACCGAAGGCATCTATGTATTGGATTATAATGGAATTATCATACTTTTACAAGCATTTTTCATCCGATTAAATATTAAATTTTTTTAAACTGCTGCCTGTTCTATTGACTTAAATCATCCGAAAGTATAATATACTTTTAATCAAAAACAGTATTGTTTGCTGGCGATACAGAAAGGAAGGATCGTCGTATGAAAATAGAGAAACTGAGTGAAAATCAAATTCGTTGCACATTGACCAAGGAAGATCTTGCAAGCCGCGAATTGAAAATCAGCGAGTTGGCATACGGCACGGAAAAGGCTAAGAATCTGTTCCGTGATATGATGCGACAGGCTAATTTTGAATTCGGATTTGAGGCTGAGGATATTCCTCTTATGATAGAAGCCGTTCCGCTCAACGCGGAATGTATCGTATTAATTATCACCAAGGTAGAAGACCCTGAGGAGCTTGACACACGCTTTTCCAGATTTGCTCCCTCTGTAATGGAGGACGGCGATGAGGAAGAGGACGATGACGTTGAATCCGCTTCCGATGAAATGCTGGATTTGTTCCGCAGGATACAAGAATCCCGAACCCCGTCTGCTTCCGATTCTAAACAGGATGCACAAAAAACCGATATGCCGGAAGACGACCGCAAAAGGACCCGCGTATTCGCTTTGGATTCCCTGCAACAGATGATAAATGCCGCTCAGGTAACTGCTGCCAACTACAGCGGTTTCAGTTCACTTTACAAGGATGAGCATGACGGCAGATATCTTCTTGTGCTGACTCAGGGCGATGCATCTCATGAATCCTTTGACCGAATATGCAATATTATTTCCGAATACGGTTCCCCAAAACGTACCATGCCCGCCGGGATTACGTTTCTGAAGGAGCATTATGAGGCTCTGATTGCCGAAAATGCATTACAGTGCTTGGGTAATCGTTAGAAAACATAAGGTGCACATTTATAAAGGCGAAGTAGCCGGGACTTTCCCAGGCTGCTCCGCCCTTCTTTTTTCTTCCCGAAGCATCCCTCTGCACTACCTGACCGCGGCATCCTTCTGCATTACCTGACCGCAGCGTTCTTCTGCACTACCTGACCGCAGCATCCTTCTGCATTACCTGACCGCAGCATCCTTCTGCATTACCTGACTGCAGCGTTCTTCTGCACTACCTGACCGCAGCGTTCTTCTGCACTACCTGACCGAAGCATCCTTCTGCATTACCTGACCGCAGCGTTCTTCTGCATTACCTGACCGCAGCGTTCTTCTGCATTACCTGACCGCGGCATTCTTCTGCACTACCTGACTGCAGCGTTCTTCTGCACTACCTGACCGCAGCGTTCTTCTATACTACCTGACCGCGGCATCCTATTGCAAAGCTTTTCTAAGATACATACCTGCTGCCATGAGCGATATCTGTTTTCGATAACATACTCTTCTTAGCCAACAGGATATCACAATTCCGATTATAATAAATGCTATGCACAGCATGGATACGGTAAGCATGTTCAATTTCTCCCCTACCAGCTTGACTATAACCACACCGCTGCCCATTCCGATTATCATAGCTATCACAACCAGGATTACACTAACGATGAAATACTTGTATGCAGAGCCGAAATAAATTAACAAAATTGCTACCAGCAGCCCACTTCCCAGCATGATTTCCATACAGGCATCGGTACTTTCCTGTCTGACATCCGCCCAAAACCAACCTACACCTACCACAGCTACACATCCCAACACACCTATAATGATTGTCAGGAACTCAGGCAACACAATTTCCAAAAGGCGCCTCTTAGAAGAGGCCGCTGTCATTCCCGAATACAAAAGTGTTGATTCCAGCTGTATCAGCATGGTAGGTGCCAGCAAGATATAGATAATTCCCAGCATGGGATAAGTGCCATCGCACCCCAACATCAGAATACCTACTATCAGGAATAATATCCCCATGGACAGATTCGTTTTCAGTCCGTATCCATATCTGATCAGCTTCAGTCCTTTTTTAATCTCTGCCATCATAATAACTCTTCCTCGCCTTCTTCATAATACGTATTCTGCCAACAATCAAAACTATTACATACAATACCTGACATATCACACCTGCCATCACATTGTTTAAGGCAACGGCAGTCAGCGGTGTGGCCAGCATCTCCAAGCACGCAGACGTTGCCATAACCACACTCAAGTGAGAGAAGCTTCTGCTTACAATCAACCCCGATTCCGCAAGAAACAAGGTACTAAACACACACATCATCTGACAACGAGCCGTAAATATTGTACTATCTATCAGGCAATATGCCATTAAAATGACAGTCACACTGAACAATCTCCGAATTGCGTCTCCTATGATGCTGCTCTGCAATACGCCGAGCCCCTTCGCTGATGTCTTCAGATATTCGAGCTTGTTCGTATCCTTTGCAGCGATTCCTCCAAACACCAGAAGATCAGCAAACAGCTCCACCGCAACAATCATACTGCTGCAAAGCATCACACAAGTCTCCGAGGGGATGCCGTTTTTTACCATTCCCACATTTACCAACACGAGGCATAATGGATATACAAGGTAAAGAAGCCATCTTTCCCATACATAGGGCAGAAATACATGATAACTTTTCACTAACTTTTTCATGGTATCCCCCTTACGAGCACAGGCTCGAATACTGCTTCATGACAGCGACACTGATTTGTGACAGGGTTGGTGTCTCCACAGCGATATCCATTCCCGCTAATTTATCCAAATTCTCTGTCAGGCACAAACCCTCATAGCCGTAAGAATTCTTACGGAAACCGAGCAAATAGTTCCGTGCTGCCTGTCCCTCTGCATTCTCCCCCTTGACCATTACATACTTTTCCTTCAGGTCTTCCACAAAGCCCTGCTCCACCACTTTTCCTTTTTCCATAATGACACAGTAGTCAGTTACATTTTCCATATCTGCAATATTGTGAGTGGAGAAAAATACGCTCTTCTCCCCGTTTCCCGCATCCAGATACTCACGAATCATGCTGCAGAGCTTATCACGCATCAAGGGATCCAAGGGAGATGCCGGTTCATCCAGCAGAAGGCATTCCGTATCTCTTGCAAACACTGTTGCCAAGGTCACCTTCATCCTCATACCATCTGAAAGACCGGAGATTTTCTTGTTGCCGTTCTCCTTCGTCAATCCCAGTTCCTCACAGAGCTGCTTATAGCGCTCCGGATGAAAATTGTCAAACAGTAATTCACTGATTTCAGAGACTGAATTGACTGTCCAATGAGGCATAAAGTAATTTCCGGGCGACGTATACCCAATCGCTTCACGAATGGCATTATCATCCTTTTTCCCGTCGAAATAAATAATCTCTCCCTTATAATCCAGACGAATACCTGCCAGAAGGTTCATAAGTGTACTTTTGCCTGCACCGTTCTCGCCTATCAGTGCTGTGGCAAATCCCTTGGGAATCTGCAAAGCCGGGATATCCAGCAGGAAGCCGTTAAATTTCTTCTTAATGTTTTTCATTTGAATAATAGCATCTGTTTCCATTTTCTTCTTCTCCATACTTTTATGATTATTCCTTGTCTGATAACAGCATCTCCAATATCTGCTTCAATTCCGAATCAGATATCCCTGCAATTCGCGCAGCGGATATGGCATTCATCAGATGCTCCTCCATCTTCCGCAGATGCTGCTCTCTCAGCATCTCGCTGTCCCGGGCATTGACATAATAGCCCTTGCCCTGTACAGCAGTTACCAGTCCTTGTTTTTCCAGCTCTTCGTAGGCCTTCATCGTTGTGATGACACTGATTCGGAGATCCTTTGCCAGACCGCGGATAGAGGGCAAGTATTCGCCTTGTACACGTTTTCCGGACAAAATCTCCTCACGGAACTGCACCGCAATCTGCTGATAAATAGGAATGTCCGAATTCTGCAAAATTTTCATAATGATACACCTCACTTCATAAATAGGTTGTCGGGCGGTTGAAAAGCTGAATGCCGCCGGACAACTGTTTATGTGTTATATATACACCAGTAACAGTCATTTGTCAATATCTTTTGGGAATTTAAATTTATCAAAAAAAGAGCCCGACACTGAGTGCCGGGCTCCATGCTTTCCATATTCATCTTACACTGCTGCGATTTTCTTCATCAGTTCATTGATATCAATACCGTGCACCATTGCAGCTTCTTCCAAGGACTCAGCCTGTGCGGAGGGGCATCCTAGACAATGCATACCGATCTCCAGTAAAACAGGTGCTGCTTCCGGTTTTGCACGTAAAATATCGCCGATGGTCATTTCTTTGGTTACTTCCATAGTAATCTCCTTTCTATATACCGACACTTCTCTATGCTAATATTCCAAACTCAGGGCATTCTTATACCGCCAGGTTTTTCTGCAACATAGTATAACCCTTTCAGCGGATTCTGACAAGTATCGATAATGAATAAATCTTTGCACGAATCTTTATCATCTGCTAAGCGATAGCTGCCGTGCAGATGGCTGCTGTTATCTCAAACCCTTGAAAACATGGGGCTTTGTACCGAAAAAAGTACACTGCCTGCCTTGACTGTCCGAACACTTTTTCATATAATGAAGCTAAGGATTAGAACTACTAATTTATAC
>CAYOHU010000021.1:0-13557 GCA_964403845.1 uncultured Acetatifactor sp. | reverse complement strand
AGAGCACTTGACTTTTAATCAAGTTGTCCGGGGTTCGAATCCCCGATGTCTCACTGCCTAAGGACTTGTTTATCAACATCGGTTGGTAAATAGGTTCTTTTTATTTTCACCGAAAAGCACTTTTTGACAAGCCAAGCGAATTCTTTGTACTAAAAAGAGAACATTATATTGAAGAAAGAAATATTTACAAATATATTGCCTAATGATAATATAGAGACGTTAAAGATTACCACATGCGGAATCTATTAACAAATATATTATTTTTTGCATTTGCAAAAGTCATTGGAGAAGACCGGAAAGGCTTCTACCGAAAGGAGGAAACGCAATGCGTAATAACAAAACATTTCAGCTGGTAATAACCAGTCTCTTTGCTGCCATCATTATTCTCATGGCATTCACCCCATTAGGTTACATACCTTTGGTTGTCATTAATGCGACCATCATTCACATCCCGGTTATTTTGGGAGCACTTTTCTGCGGACCGAAAAAGGGCGCTGCTCTTGGATTCATTTTTGGTCTGACGAGCTTCGTTAAGAATACGGTTATGCCCACTTCCCTGTCGGCATTTGTATTCTCCCCGGTGCTGGCCGGAAGTATGCTTGGTGTATCAGGAGTGTTGAAAAGCCTGTTCATCTGCTTTGTACCGAGAACCTTGGTTGGCGTATTGCCGTTTTTTGTCTATATCGCCGTGAAGAAGGCATTGGACTCCGAAAAGAAGACCGTGTGGTCAACAGTGTTGAATCTGTTGATTGGTGTGTTCCTGTTCGTTGGGATGAAAGCATTTTTTGGAAAATTTATGGAATCTGCTGTATTGTCGCTCGTGCTTGCACTTGTTTTGGCGTTGGCAGTAGTGGCATTGCTGGTATGGCTTTCTTTGAAAAAAGATGGTAAGATCGTAGCATTTTCTTATGCGGGAGTGACAGGTGCTATGGTCAATACGTTACTGGTTATGGGAAGCATTTATGTACTGTATAAGGATGCCTATGCAGAGGCGTTGGGTATTGAGCCTGCAGCAGTGCTTGCCACAATCGGAGGTGTGATCAGCTTTAACGGTGTTGTGGAGGCAATTGTAGCAGCAGTTCTGGTAGCAGGTATCGGAGTGGTACTGAACAAGATTCAGCCTATTCAGACAGGAAATAATAAATAGTTACAGTTTTAAGGAAAACAGAAGACGGGAGGATGCTCTATGCTGAAAGGAAAAAATGTTGTGCTGGGAGTGACAGGCAGTATTGCAGCGTATAAAATCGCAAATCTTGCCAGTGCTTTGGTGAAGCTGCACGCGGATGTGACGGTAATTATGACGCAGAATGCAACGAATTTCATCAATCCCATTACCTTTGAGACCTTGACCGGAAATAAATGTCTGGTGGATACTTTTGACCGTAATTTCCAATATAGCGTGGAGCATGTGTCTCTTGCAAAGAAGGCGGATATCTTTATGGTGGCACCGGCTTCCGCCAATGTCATCGGTAAGATGGCGAATGGGATTGCAGATGATATGCTGACTACCACCATATTGGCATGCAAATGTCCTAAACTGGTGTCTCCCGCGATGAATACAAATATGTACGAGAACAGGCTCGTACAGGACAATCTGGAAAAATTAAAGAGCTACGGGTTTGAGGTGATTGACCCAGCATCCGGCTATCTGGCATGTGGAGATACCGGTGCGGGTAAAATGCCTGAGCCTGAGGTGCTGCTTGCATATATCCTGAGAGAACTGGCGCATGAAAAGGATATGAAGGGGAAGAAGGTGTTGGTGACAGCCGGTCCCACACGGGAGAAGCTTGATCCGGTTCGTTTCATTTCCAATCATTCTACCGGCAAAGTGGGATATGCCATCGCAGAGAATTGTATGCGACGTGGTGCAGAGGTAACACTTGTGAGTGGTCCTGTAGCCATAGCACCCCCTCCTTTTGTGGAGGTGATTCCTGTGGTATCTGCAGCAGATATGGCGGAAGCTGTGAAAGCCCGCAGCGGGGAGCAGGATATTATTATTAAGACAGCTGCCGTTGCCGATTACAGACCGGCACATCCTGCAGAGGAGAAGATTAAGAAAAAGGCTTCCGATTCTACCTTGGAGCTGGAGCGTACAGAGGATATTCTGGCATATCTGGGAGCGCACAGGAGGGAGAAGCAGTTTATCTGTGGCTTTTCCATGGAAACCGAAAATATGTTGGAGAATTCCCGGGCAAAGCTGGATAAGAAGAACGTGGATATGATTGTGGCAAACAATCTGAGAGTGTCGGGTGCCGGCTTCGGAACTGACACCAATGTGGTCACGCTGATCACACGGGATAGCTGTAAGGAATTGGAATTGATGAGCAAGGCGGATGTGGCTGAGGCGATTGTGACAGAGATTTTGGCGAAGGTTGCCGAATAATACACAAAAGCTGATTTTTAGAAGGCTGATTGATTACTGCTAAGGCTTGACAAAGCCAAAATAGGAAGCGTATAATGAGTAGCATGGTCGTTGAACGTTGCTTCAGCGACCGGATACGCGGGTGTGGCGGAATTGGCAGACGCGCCAGATTTAGGTTCTGGTGGGAGACCGTGCAGGTTCAAGTCCTGTCACCCGCATTAAAGACTTTTGACACGCAGGTGTTGAGAGTCTTTTTATATGATAAGAAAAATAGGATAAGAGGAGTAGTAAACGTGGAGATTTTATTGCAGATGCTGTTGCTGGTGGTAGGATTTGTAATGCTGGTGAAGGGGGCGGACTGGTTCGTGGAAGCAGCATCGAAGCTGGCTGATAAGTTTGGGATTCCCCAGCTGGTGATTGGTCTGACGATTGTTGCAATGGGAACTTCTCTGCCGGAGGCTGCTGTTAGTATTTCAGCGGCATTAAAGGGAAGCGCGGAGATTACCATAGGTAATGTTGTGGGAAGCAACATCTTGAATGTATTGCTTATCCTAGGGTTAACGGCTGCGGTTCACGCTGTTTCTGTGCAGAAATCTACCATCAGATATGAAATTCCCTTTACGATTCTGATAACGGTATTGTTGACTGTAATCGGTTTGAATGATAATATGGTCAGCCGTTCGGAAGGAGGTATTTTATGGGGACTTTTCATTTTATATCTGCTGTATTTACTGAGAATGGCAAAAAGTGCGGAATTACCGGAGAAAACGCCGAAGGACAGGAAGGATGAATCGGTTTGGAAATTATTGCTGTTTATTGTGCTTGGAGGTGTGCTGATTGTCTGGGGAAGTGATGTCAGCGTTAGCGCGGCTACTGAATTGGCAAAGATATTTGGTATGAGCGAACGTTTTATCGGACTTACCATTGTGGCTTTGGGGACTTCTCTGCCGGAGCTGGTTACCAGTGTGACGGCTGCAATGAAGGGTAAGGCTGATATCGCAGTGGGGAATATTGTAGGAAGTAATATTTTTAACATCCTGTTTGTGGTGGGGACTACCGCATTGATTACGCCGGTGATGTATCATGCCGATTTCTTGTTCGACAGTGTCGTGGCGGCGGCGACTATGATTTTGCTTTGGTTGTGTGTATTTAGAAAGCAACGGCTTGCGAGACCGGCCGGTGCGCTTCTGTTATTGGGCTATGCCGGCTATTTTGTATTCTTGATCCGGTAAAACGCTAACACATTGGTTTCTTAACGGGATGGATTAAATATGCAGGGAAATACACGGTTGCGTGAGACTTGGCACAGATGCTATAATGAGAATAGGTTTCATGGTACGTGGCTCGTTTTATAGCGTGCTGAGGGAATAACGATGTATGGCATGAAGGTGTCGCTGCAGGGCGTTTTTTTATACAAATGATGGTGTGAAGATGAGGACGGAAGCCATTGTTTAAAATTATTTGCACAGAGAAAGGAATGTCGGCATGGGAATTCCCGGCATGCGGCAGAAACGGAGGATTATTATGGCGAAAATCACAGGAAATATCGTAATAGGACAGTCGGGAGGTCCTACAGCGGTAATCAACGCCTCGATTGCCGGTATCTATAAAGCAGCTAAAGATATGGGAGTTGCGAATGTATATGGTATGGTACACGGGATTCAGGGATTTCTGGAGAGAAATATCATATCTCTTGAAGAGTACTTGGATAAGGGAATTAATATTGAGCTGTTAAAGCGTACACCATCAGCTTTTTTGGGAACCTGTCGTTACAAGCTTCCTGCATTGGAGGGCAATGAGGCAGTATATGAACAGATTTTCCGGGTTATGAAGGACTATGATATAGAGGCTTTTTTCTATATTGGCGGAAATGATTCCATGGATACGGTAAAGATGCTTTCCGATTACGCAGCGGCACACGGAAGGAAGGAGCGGTTCATAGGGATTCCTAAGACTGTGGATAATGATCTGCCGATTACAGATCACTGCCCGGGATATGGGTCCGCTGCAAAATATATAGCGACCTCCTTGAAAGAGGTAATCAGGGATGTAGAGTCTACGGGGCTTGCCAATCCCACCGTGCTTCTGGTGGAGATTATGGGGCGGCACGCAGGCTGGCTGACAGCAGCGGCCGCTCTTGCTCAGGGTGACGATTGTAGTGGTGCGGATGCCATTTATTTGCCGGAGAGAGTGTTTGATATTGATCAATTTGTTGCTCATATTGAAGAGGTAGCCAAGACAAAAAATACGATTGTGATTGCCGTTTCTGAGGGAGTCCGGCTGGCCGATGGCCGATTCGTTTGCGAATTAGGCGGTGGAGCGGACAGCGTGGATGTATTTGGTCATAAGCAGCTTAGCGGATGTGCGCTGACGCTGGCCAATATCGTTGCGACCATGACGGGCTTTAAAACCAGAGCGATTGAATTCTCCACATTGCAGCGTGCGGCAAGTCATATGGCGTCCATGACGGACATTAATGAGGCAACGCAGGCAGGATATCATGGTGTGGAAGCAGCAGCGGAAGGTAAGACCGGTGTGATGGTGGTGATGCAGCGTATCTCACAGCAGCCCTATTTCTGTAAGATGGATACTTATGATATTCACAATATTGCCAATGGAGAGAAAACGGTTCCGGTGGAATGGATTACAGAGGATGGCAGAGGGCTGACGGAGGAAATGCTGAATTATTTGAGACCATTGATCATGGGAGAGGTAATGCCTGTTTATGTGGATGGTCTGCCTGCCCATCTGGTCAGACGAACCGACATCGGTGATACGCGAGGTACGACCGATGTCAGAATTTAGATATCCCTGAACCCTTGGGTGTGTATATAAAGTAAGGTGTCAGGAGAAGTATGCCATGAAGGAGTTGTGATATTCCTTTCGATAAGTAACATCTTCATCAAACCATTCGGGTGGTACAAACGCTTCGGCAGCTTCCTTGCTGCCGAATTCTACTTCGGCTATAATTAAGGGAGCCAAGGGCGGGTCAAAGATGTCTAACTCAATGGTGAGAGAATAATCATCGGGAGGGGTGGGAAATCCCTCTTTAAATCCGGGATTTCGCAACGGTATCAGGTAACGCCTTTTGGATATAATATTACCATCTGCTTTCTCCCTAAGGTGATAATAGGACTCCTTGTTCAGAGGAAGGTTGCTTTCTTCTCTGGCCATCATGCCTTTTCCCTTGTATGTCAAATAGTAAGTGTCATCCTCTTTGCGAACACGCACAACAGGATTCGCATTCAGATATGCCTGTTCAATATGGTGGAACGGATAAGCGTCCAGATTGTCCGGCAAGGTTTTTAATGTAAATTTACGTTCTATTTCCACTTTTTCCTATCCCTTTCTTTTACAAAATCATCATATCAAGTATAGCATATCCTGTGAGAAAACCAAGTAAATAGAAGCAAATAATTGAAATATTTGCATGATATGTGTATACTGAGAGGAGATGTTTATCATCCTTTTTATTTTATACAGGGCAAAGAGTAAAAATACAAAAGCAACTACAGAAAAGCAATTATAGCTATAGAACAGCTATAGAAAATATAGAGATAAGAAAGGTTGGGTTTGGCTATGGGCAAAATTGCAATATTTTTTGCGGAGGGATATGAAGAGATCGAGGCATTGACGGTTGTGGATATCTGTCGCAGATGCGGATTGACCATTGATATGGTATCCATAACGGAGGATACTACAGTAAAAGGTTCTCATGCTATCGAGGTACAGATGGATAGGACGTTTGCGCAGGTCGATTTTGCTTCCTATGATATGCTGGTATTGCCGGGCGGTGGTGTCGGAACAAAGAATCTGGAGGCTTGTGAACCGCTGATGGAACAGGTTGATGCCTTTTATCAGTTAGGAAAATATGTTGCAGCAATTTGTGCAGCCCCCAGCATTCTTGGACATAGAGGCATTCTGAAGGGCAGAAAAGCCTGCAGCTATCCCGGCTTTGAAGGTCATTTAGAGGGAGCAGAGGTTACGGCAGGACCGGTGGAAATATCCGGAAACGTAATCACCTCCCGTGGCATGGGAACCTCGATTCCGTTTGCTTTGGCTATTGCAGGGGTATTCTGCGGAACGGATACTGCGGAAGAAATGGCGAAAACCATTATTTATAGATAGACCGGGATCGTCCGAAGCGCTACGCTGAATTGTCAGAGGGACAAAACATTTTGGCGCTTTGAGAAGAGCGGAAGGCTTGAAATCCTGAAACGGATCAGGAAAAAATGGGAAAGGCAGCATTTATTATGAAAAAGGCATTGATTACAGGTATTACAGGTCAGGATGGTTCCTATCTGGCTGAGTTTTTATTGGAAAAAGGATACGAGGTACACGGCATCACCAGACGGTCGTCTCTTGCCAATACGGGGCGTATCGATCATTTGATTGCGAAGAATGCAATTACATTGCATGATGGGGATTTGTCTGATTCCTCCTCTCTTGTGAGAATCATTCATCTGGTACAGCCTGACGAGATTTATAATCTGGCGGCACAGTCCCATGTGCAGGTATCCTTTGATGTTCCGGAATATTCCGGAGATGTGGATGCTATCGGTGTACTGAGGATCTTGGAGGCAATCAGAATCCTTGGATTGACTGATAAGACCAGATTCTATCAGGCGTCCACCTCCGAGCTGTATGGTAAAGTGGAGGAGATCCCTCAGAGAGAGACGACCCCCTTTCATCCTTACAGTCCGTATGCGGTTGCAAAGCAGTATGGCTTCTGGATCACCAAAGAATATCGTGAGGCTTATGGGATGTTTGCGGTGAACGGCATTTTGTTTAATCATGAATCTGAGAGACGGGGCGAGAATTTTGTTACCCGCAAGATCACTTTGGCAGCCGGAAGGATTGCGGAGGGGCTGCAGGAGCATTTGGAGCTTGGAAACATGGATTCCTTGCGCGATTGGGGCTATGCAAAGGATTATGTGGAGTGTATGTGGATGATGCTGCAGCATGATACCCCGGAGGATTTTGTGATTGCAACCGGAGAGCAGCACACGGTCCGGGATTTCACAGAGAGGGCATTTCGGGCAAACGGCATTGAGCTCAGGTGGGAAGGTATTGGTGTTGATGAGAAAGGAATCGATGTAGCTACAGGCAAAGTGCTTGTGTGTGTGAATCCGGCGTGGTTTCGGCCGACTGATGTAGATAATCTGTGGGGAGACCCTACCAAGGCGAAAACAGTGCTGGGCTGGAATCCGCAGAAGACCACCTATGAAGAGCTGGTACAGATTATGGCAAAGCATGACAGGCAGCTTGCGAAGAGAGAAGCTGCGATGCTCAGGGCGTGATGGTCGAGCATGGACAGTGAGCGCTGTAGCGATAGGAAGTGGTGAGAGCATGATGGAAAAAGAAGCAAAAATATATGTGGCAGGACATGGTGGGATGGTAGGAAGCGCTATTGTGCGTGCCCTTGAGAAAAACGGATATACGAATCTTATAACAAGAACCCATAAAGAACTGGATTTGTGCAGACAGGATCAGGTGGAGAAATTCTTCAGTGAGGAAAAACCGGATTATGTATTCCTGGCGGCAGCGAAGGTCGGCGGAATCATGGCAAATGCTCAGGCACTTGCGGATTTTATGTATGATAATATGATTTTGGAGATGAATGTGATTCATTCTGCATGGCAGAATGGCTGTAAGAAGCTATTGTTTCTGGGCAGCAGCTGCATATATCCCCGAATGGCGCCTCAGCCCATGAAGGAGAACTGTCTGCTTACATCAGAGCTTGAGAAGACGAACGAGGCGTATGCGCTGGCAAAAATATCGGGACTCAAGTATTGTGAGTATCTGAATAAGCAGTACGGTACAGACTATATTAGTGTCATGCCTACGAATCTGTATGGTCCTAATGATAATTATCATCCCACCCACAGTCATGTATTGCCGGCTTTGATTCGCCGCTTCCATGAGGCAAAGGTGTCCGGTGCAACGGAGGTGGTATGCTGGGGAACGGGTACTGCGTTACGTGAATTCTTATATGTGGATGATCTGGCTGATGCCTGTGTCTATTTGATGAATACCTATAGTGGAGATGAGACGGTGAATCTGGGAACCGGAAAAGAGCTGTCAATCAAAGAATTGACCCATTTGGTTGCCAGGGTTGTGGGATATACCGGCGAGATTAAGTGGGATACGACGAAGCCGGACGGAACTCCCAGAAAGCTGTTGGATGTGAGTAAGCTGGAACGTCTGGGATATCATTACACTACAGAGCTTGAGGATGGTATCAGGCTGGCATATGAGGATTTCCTGAATAATCCCATGAGAGCGGAGCGTTAATTGTTCTCGGTATCGTTTCCCCGATGAGGAGAAGGAATGGGAAGGGATTGCAAAAGGAAGGGGAGAATTGGCAATGAAGGAATATCGTAAATATACCAAAGATATGTTGAAATTCATAGACGGAAGTCCAAGCTGCTTTCATGTGGTTGCGAATATTACGGAACGTCTGGATGCTGCCGGGTATACCGGACTTGAGGAACGGGAGTCTTGGAAGCTTCTGCCGGGACAGGGCTACTATGTGGTACGAAACGATTCGTCCGTCATTGCATTTCGCATACCGAAAGCACCATCGGAAGGTATTAAAGGCATACCAAACGGAGAGCTTCTTCCCCACAATACTATGGAATCGGAAATTCAAGGATTCCACATTGTGGCAACCCACAGTGATTCCCCCACCTTTAAGGTGAAAGAGCTGCCGGAAATGGTGGTGGAAGATAAATATGTGAAATTGAACACGGAAAAATATGGAGGCATGATTTTATCCACTTGGTTTGACAGACCTTTATCGGTGGCAGGAAGGATTGTAGTCCGTGAGAAATGCGCGGAAGGGAATGGCGAAAAAGCTGCGGAAACGAAGCTGGCGACGAAGCTGGTCAATATAGACGAAGATCTTTTAGTGATTCCCAATGTGGCGATTCATATGAATCGTGAGATGAATAAGGGAGTGGAGTACAATCCGCAGGTGGATATGCTGCCGCTGTTTGCCGATGGTATTGAGAGTCAGGGAAAGGGAGCGCTGTTAAAAAAGATTGCGAAGACTGCAGGAGTCAAGGGAAAGGATATTTTGGGACACGACCTGTTCCTCTATGTACGTGACAAGGGAAGAGTACTGGGGGAGAATGGAGAATTTATCCTGTCTCCCAGACTGGATGATTTGCAATGCGTGTATGCCTCTGTGCAGGCGTTTGTTGAGAGCGAGCCATTGAATTATATTAATGTATGCGCTGTTTTTGACAATGAAGAAGTGGGAAGCGGAACCAGACAGGGAGCGGATTCCACATTTTTGGAGGACGTGCTTTCACGGATGGGAGAAAGCATGGGAATGGGAACAGGCGACCTTAGGCGTCTGATAGCCGGCAGCTTTTTGATTTCCGCGGATAATGCCCATGCAGTTCATCCCAATCATCCCGAGAAGGCGGATCCCACGAATCGCTCTTATTTAAATAACGGTATTGTAATCAAATATCACGGAAGCCAGAAATATACCACTGATGCCATCACGGCTGCGAGGATGAAGGATATCTGTGAGAGAGCACAAGTTCCGTTTCAAACCTATGCCAATCGTTCCGATGTGGTCGGGGGAAGTACTCTGGGAAATATTTCCACCGCCCATGTTTCGGTCTGCTCTGTGGATATCGGATTGCCTCAGCTTGCCATGCATTCTGCTGTGGAGACAGCGGGAGTGCGTGATACGGAGTATGCGGTGAAGGCACTGAAGGTCTTTTACGGGGAATAAAGACCGGAATGTTTACGAATGAAGTGCTGATTTGCAATCATATACTGTATAAAGGCTTTTATGGGTATAAATATGAGTCAAAAATTGGAGAATCTTTTGAATCTGGCATTGGAGACATCCGAGGAGTTCAGGAAACAGACGGACACGTTGAATGTGGGATTTGATGAGGAAACGCGCAGCTGGGAATTGATTGTGAAATATCATGGAAGTCTGGATGCGCTGGAAATTCTGGATATTCAGATAGAATATCTGATAGCGGGATACGCGATTCTGACAGTCCCTGAAGGTCTTGTGGAACGTGTGGCAGAGCTTCCGGAAATTGAATATGTGGAAAAGCCTAAGCGTTACTATTATTCCGTCAGTGGACCCACTGACGGATTTTGTTTTCCTCTTGTAACCATGAGGGAACCGTTCCTGAGGGGGAATGGTACGCTGGTTGCGATTCTGGATAGCGGGATAGCTTATGAGAGAAAGGATTTTCGGAAAAGTAACGGGGATACCCGTATCCGATATCTATGGGATCAGACACTGACTCCGAGTGAGGAAATACCGGATCGCCTGCCGCCGGAGGGATTTGCCGTGGGCGTGGAGTTTGACGAGGCACAGCTGAATCGTGCCCTGCAGGCGTCCACGGATCAGGAACGTTTTTCACTGGTGCCCAGCGTGGATGTGTCCGGACATGGTACGGCAGTGGCAGGAATTGCGGCGGGATATGCCGGAGAGGATACTTATATCGGAGCGGCATCAGAGGCAGATTTACTGATCGTGAAGCTTGGACTTCCGGGCGAGCTGGGATTCCCCAGAACCACGGAAATTATGCGTGGGATTACCTATGTATTGCGAAAGGCAAATGAATTGCAGATGCCACTGGCTATTAATCTGAGCTTTGGTAACAGCTATGGCTCTCATGACGGGAGCTCTTTGTTGGAGAGATTTCTGGATAATGCGGCCGAAATCGGCAGGACGGTTATCTGTGTGGGCAGTGGGAATGAGGGAAGCTCCGGAGGGCATTTTGCCGGAAATATCAGCGAGACGCGTGAGGTGGAGCTGGCTGTGGCAGAATACGAGACGACTGTGAATGTGCAAATATGGAAAAACTACAATGATGTGTATGAAATACGCTTGCGCTCACCGGGAGGAGAAGAGGGGGAGGTGACGGCTCCGATAGGAAGCGGCAAATATACGCTGACCCTGGAACAAACCCGTGTGCTGGTGTATTTGGGAGAACCGACGCCTTATTCGGTAGCACAGGAAATATATCTGGATATGATACCTCTAAATGGTCCTTATATCAATAATGGTGTCTGGACGATATTCATTGAGCCGGTCAAGGTGGTGACGGGACAATTTTACCTATATCTGCCGGCGGGGGCGGGAAGGAACAGCAGGACGGTGTTCTATCGTCCTACGCCCCGGGTGAGCCTGACCATTCCTTCCACGGCTGCAAAGGTGATTACGGTAGGAGCATATGACTATATCTATGATGCATACGCAGATTTTTCGGGAAGAGGATATGCTGATGCGGAACGGACGGTTGGTGTGGTCACGGCGGGACTGGTGAAACCGGATTTAGTGGCTCCCGGTGTGGATATCCTTGCTCCGGATGTCTATGGAGGCTACACAGCTGTCACAGGAACCTCCTTTGCCACCCCTATTGTGACAGGCAGTGCGGCACTTTTGATGGAATGGGGGATTGTGCGTGGGAATGATCCTTATTTGTACGGAGAAAAGGTTAAAGCCTATCTACGTGCCGGAGCACAACCGCTGCGTGGGGAAACGGAATATCCTAATGACAGGGTGGGCTTTGGCAAGCTTTGCGTAAGTGAAAGCATAATGGCGAAATAGGGCTGGCAATAGTCCTGCTTTTGTTGTACAATAGCCCTTGAGTTATACTGATGACGAATATGGCAGAATGTTGTTTAAGCTGGAGAATATAAAGAATATGACTACGGAAATTAAGACGGAGAATCCGGAACAGGGAGAAAATCTAAAACAAGGGGAGATGCACAAGCAAAAGGAAAGGCTGAAAGAGCCTACACGGGCGGAGCAGATAGAATTAAGTATTCGTAAAAAATTTCATAAGCAGCTTTTCTCCAAGTTTGCAAAGGCGATTAATGAATACGAGCTTGTGCAGGAGAATGACAAGATAGCGGTATGTATCTCCGGCGGCAAGGATTCTATGCTGATGGCGAAGCTGTTTCAGGAATTAAAAAAGCACAATAAGTTTCCTTTTGAACTGGTATTTTTAGTGATGGATCCGGGCTACAAGGAGGAAAACCGCAGGAAAATAGAAGAAAATGCGGAACTGATGGGTATCCCAATCACGGTTTTTCAATCGGATATTTTTAATGCGGTGTATGAGATTGAGAAATCGCCCTGTTATCTGTGTGCCAGAATGCGCAGAGGATATTTATACAGTAGAGCAAAGGAGCTTGGCTGTAATAAGATTGCGTTGGGGCATCATTATGATGATGTGATTGAGACAATCCTTATGGGAATGCTTTATGGCGGACAGATACAGACTATGATGCCGAAGCTCCACAGCACAAATTTTGAAGGTATGGAGCTGATTCGTCCCCTGTATTTCATAAGGGAGGATGATATCAAGCACTGGAGAGATTATAATAATTTAGACTTTTTACAATGTGCCTGCCGTTTTACGGAAACCTGCAATACTTGTAATGAAGACGGAACCAGCGTATCGAAACGCATGGAAGTGAAGAATCTGATTGCCAAAATGAAAGAGACGAATCCCTTTGTGGAAGGGAATATTTTTAAGAGTGTGGAGAATGTGAATCTGAGTACTATCATTGCATATAAGAAGGATGGAGTGAAGCATCATTTTACAGAGCATTATGAGGAGGGGCGCGATACCTGTGAATAAATAGTCATAAAGAGTCCGGTTTTGCTGAGAGAAAGTAAAACCGGGCTCTTTTTGCATCTTTTATCGATGACAATTTAGAATTCCTCTGTGAAAGCGTCAGCAGTATTATGAGAGGAATGAACCGTGATACCGTTGACCTCCACATTACCGCCCAATTCGATAACAAGACATTCCCTGCCGTCTATGGTCTGCGTCCCAATCAGGTCTGTGCGCTCAGGCTTTACCTTGATGACAATGTCGGGAGTTTTCACCTCGAAGGAGCGTGTGTTTAAGACATTGCTAACGAGGAGGGGCGTGTCGTCTCCGGCGGTTTCCTCGTAGTGCCGATCGAATTCCTCCAGTTTTTCGTTGGAGACGCCACTGCTGGCAAACAAGGTCTTGACTTCGTTTTTATCCAGAACAAGGGGCGTTTGTTCTTCCTTGTGTTCTTCTGCCAGTTCATTTAATTTATCGTGGATATTCTTTACAACCTCAATGTCGCAGGCTTCCCCCAGCGTTTCTTCAATTAAGGCGTGAAAGGTTTCTTTCTGACCGCCTGCTGAGAGGGGAAGAGGGCATCCC
>CAYOHU010000020.1:0-14123 GCA_964403845.1 uncultured Acetatifactor sp. | reverse complement strand
TCCATGCATCGTTCCGCCCTCTTCCTTCTTTTCAATAATTTCCTGCGGAATCTCCAGCTCGGAGGTCTCCAGAACCGTCATCTTGGGTCCTTCATCATTGGTCTGCATTACCAAATACAGGATAGCCACCATTACCAAAATCACAATGATCTCAACCGCAAAGATAATAATCTTCCTTTTCTTACGCGCCTTTGCCGAAACCCTTTTTCCGTTATTTGCACTCTCTGCCATAATACCTTCTCCTTGTTACTCATGCTTTAGTATGCGTTTTTATTTATAAAACCTGTAAAAAACGTCATAAAAATAATTTTTATATCAAACCCTAAGGTCCAATTTTCAATATAATAAATGTCGTATTCGATACGCTTCATTATGGAGGTATCTCCGCGCAGACCATTCACCTGCGCCCACCCCGTCAATCCGGGTCTGACCTGATGCTTTACCATGTAACGCGGAATCTCTTCCCGGAATTTCTCCACGAAAAGAGGCCGCTCCGGTCTTGGTCCCACCAGACTCATATCCCCCTTCAGAATATTGAACAGCTGAGGCAATTCATCCAGACTGGTCTTTCGCAGGACTTTCCCGATTCCGGTAACCCGGGGGTCATTTTTCACCGTCCATGCCTTCTTCTCCTCCTTGGCATTTTGCAGCTCCATGCTACGGAATTTGTACATGTAGAACGGCTTATTATGAAGTCCCACTCTCTCCTGCTTGAAAATAATCGGTCCCGGACTGCTGCATTTCACCAAAACAGCCAGAATCAGCATCAGCGGTGAGGTAAGAAGGATGCCAAACAGAGCTCCTGTAATATCCAGTGTCCGCTTCATCACCATATTCCCTGTATTGGTAAGAGGCACATGCCGGATATTAATTACAGGCAGGCCCATCAAATCCTCTGTATACGGCTTCGTGGGAATCAGTCTGTTGTAATCGGGAATGAATTTGGTATGGACACCCGATTTCTCACAAATTCCTACGATTGCCTCCAAATCGTCATAATCCTGCAGTGATAATGTAATCGCAATCTCATCCAGCTTATTCTCCGGAAGGATATACTCCAAATTTCCGATGCTTCCCAATACCTTGACTCCCTTGAAGGTTGTTCCTGCCGGAACATGGTCGTCCAAGATACCGCATACCACATAGCCCCACTGGGGATTATCCAAAATACGCTTCACATACTCCTCCGCTGCACGGGAATACCCTACTAAAAGAATATGTTTCAGATTGTAGCCCTTGCGGCGCATGGTCTGAAGGGTCTTTCTGAGAAAGATTCTGGAACAGCTTGCCATGAAGATATTCAGCACATAGAAAATTACCATTACGGAACGGGAATAGTTAATCTCCTTGACCAGCACATAGAGAATAATAATCAGTGCCGCCATTCCCACGGTATTTGCCTGCACAATGCTGTAAATCTCGTATCGCTTACGCGCTGTCCGTTTCGGTGCATACACATTACAACGGTAATACAGATAGATATACGCAGGAACTAAAAAGAATAAAAGGTTATAGTATTCCGAAACCGGAAGTACACCGATGCCCGGTCCCGCCTCCAAGATATAAAACTTTATATAATAAGACAATATAAAAGAAAATCCTGTTATGAAGGCATCGATTACTACCAATAACCTATTAAATACTTTCTGATTGTCTTTAATCATAAGCACCACCTGACACCTTTTGCATTGGTATCCTGAAACTGTTCTTATTGTACAATAAGAATCATAAAAGGGCAACTTAAGAATTCATGAAGCAATTTCTTAAGATTTCTTAATAATTCGCAACGTATCTGCATATAACAGCAGTTGAATCAAGCAATAATTCTTCAGATGCTTCCATCGGAAGGGTACCTTATGGGAGCGTCCCTCGCCGCTAAGCCCACGCTTTAATCCCGTCCACAATCCTGCTAAATATAATCTTCCCATTCCTTTCTTACAAAAAAACAGAAATTTCAGGAAAAAGCCCACAAGCAGAAACGGCAGGTTCACGATCCACTGTAGCAGGGGCATATTTTTGGCGATCAGATACACGCTGTTTGCAGATGCAAATTCTGTCTTCCTCGCATTGTATCTGGAGCCTGTGGAGGCACTTCCGTAATGCAGTACCTCCGCCGACGGCTCGTAACAATTCCGGTAGCCGTAGATACGTGCACGATATCCGATATCAATATCCTCCAAATACATGAAATGCAGTTCATCAAAGAAACCGATTTCCTCAAATACCGATCTTCGATAGATGGACGCGCCGGCACACGCCGCAAAGACCTCCGTGGGTCTGTGATAGCCGGATGCCTCCTTCCCCTTTCCCCGGGAATAAGCCCAGCCCAACACGCAATAACGGTCTCCGGCATCATCAATAAGCTCCGGTCGATCCCACATGAGCATCTTAGAGCTCACTGAAAATATCCTCTCATCCCGTCTTATGGCATCATACAGCCCTTTAACAAATCCGGATTTCACTTTTGTATCGTTATTCAAAAGAATGATATAGGGTGTTTTCGAAGCCCGGATACCCACATTGACCGCATGGGAGAAGCCGAAATTATCCTCCAGCATAATCCTCTGCACCTTGGGCCATTGTTCTGCCAACAGCTGCTCACTGCCGTCAGTCGATCCGTTATCTACCACAAGAACCTGAAACTCCGGGGTTTCCGCATCCTGCTGTGACAGCGCTTCCAGGCACTCCGACAAGTATTCTTTCCCGTTATAGTTCGGAATAACAACTGTTATTTCTTCCATGCTGACTCCTTTCCACTCTATTTCTCCTCATCCTTCAAAGCTTTCTCTGCTTCTCCTCACGGATGTCACTGCTTTTTACTGCCTTCACTTTTTCTTTACCGTCAGGGAGGGCTGATACAAAAGCCTGTAGCCCGCTTCCCGCAATGCCTTACCAAATTCCACGCTCAGTTTTCGGTAATCTGCATTTTCAGGAAGAACGGATATATCAAAGAAACCTGTTTTGGGGTTTTCTTTATATGGAACGCCTGTTATTTTTTCAAACAGGGGGATACACTCCCTTCGGATTCCTATTGCACGTATATCAACCGCCTCCGCATCCTGCGTCAAAACCGCTCTGTGCAGATATCCGCTGTATGCGGCAGGAAGTCCCTCATAAAACAAAAGCCCCTCCTCTGTCATTCTGCCTCCGGCAATTTTTCCCTTCTCCAGCACTCTGCCGCCAACGGCTCCCAGATCTGCTCTGCTTCGAAGGATTGCAGGAATCTCTTTTTGTACGGCCTCTGACGTGCTGCCGTTTCCTGAAGCTGTGCTGTTCTCCGGAGCTGTGCTGTTTTCCGGTGGGTTACCGCTTTCTGACGCATTATGGTTTCCCGGTGGGTTACCGTTTTCTGATTCATTGCGTTTTTCCGACAGGTACGTCAGTTTATAAAAGCCTAAATGCCGCAGATGTTCCGCCGTGGCATTCCAGCCCATCCTGTCTGCAAAATCCTGAAGTGCTTTGCGTCCTGCCTCATAAGCATACAGCTTGCTTTGGGGATTCTCCGCCGTCGAGCCGGTATGACATCTCCAATGATAGAGCACCTTGGGAATGTGGACAATCTGTTCCTCCTGATGCAAGAGGCGTTCCGCTGCTCTCAGCACCAGATCATAGTCCTGTGCCCCATCATACTCCGTCCGAAATCCCAGCTCCTTGATCAACGCACTCTCCAGCACCAGGAAATGACATATATAGTTATTGCTCAAAAGTAAATCCAGATTAAATTTTTCTTTTCTGTTCGGTTCATAATATTCTGTCCGGTCACCGTTACACTTATCTTCATCGGAATAGAGCATTTTCACCTCTATCCCTGCTGCCATGCCCTTATCCAATGCTGCTGCCATCTCATACAGGGCATCCTCCGTCAAAACATCATCATGATCCAACAGACCGATATACTCCCCTGTAGCATACTTCAGAGCCTGATTGGTATTCCGGGCGATTCCCTCATTCCCTTCCAGACGAAGGTAGCGGATACGTTCATCCGAATAGGCTTTCACCACCTTCTCCACACTGTTATCCGAGGAAGCATCTGCCAGAATCAGTTCCCAGTGCGGATAGGTTTGCTGTAAAAGGGAGTCGAGCAATTCCCGCATATATTCCGGAGCAGTGTGATAGGCCGGTACCACCACACTGATAACTCCCCGGAAATTCATAGGAGTCGTGCGCTGTCTTTCCAGCTCCTGCTCTGTGGGAGGGACATAGCAGTAAGGCTCTCTTCTCCCCTCATCCATTCGCTCCCTGACAGCATACCATGTGTGAATCAGACCGTTTCGTCTGAGGTACTCTATGGTTTTTTTCCCATTCGCCCTGTTAATCCTGCTCATATCTGCTACCCACAATCTCCCTTCTGCGTGGTACACACTCTCTCAGTTCCCTTTACATCACGAAAACAGCAAACCGCCCAATCGGACAATTCGCTGTTTTTTCTCATGATTCCTTCTGAATTTCCTTCTCATTCTTCCAATGAGCCGAAATTCCGGTATATCTGTTTCCTCCGCTCTGATGTGCCGGTATCTCACTAGAGCAATGCCTTCAAATCCTCTGTCAGCTTCTCCACTCTTTCAGCTGCATCCTCGAGGCTGCTTCCCTTCACTCCCATATAGAACTTAATCTTGGGCTCGGTGCCGGAAGGACGGGCACAGCACCACGCGTTATCAGGAAGCTCGAAATATAAAACATTGGATTTCGGCAAGCCCGTTGCGGTCTTCTCTCCGCTCTCCATATCTACAATTACATCATTCTGATAGTCTCTGAATTTCAGAACCTTCAAATCCCCGAATGCAGTGGGTGGATTCTGACGAAGCTTATCCATAATCTCCGCAATCTGCTTGGAGCCGTCAATTCCCTTTAGTGTGATGGTATACTGGGTCTCTTTGAAATATCCGTATTTCTCATAGGTATCCAGCATCATATCCCACAGCGTCTTGCCATGCTTCTTACAGTACGCAGCCACCTCACACAGACACATGACAGCCACAATAGCATCCTTGTCTCTTGCATGAGTACCGGCCAGGCATCCGTAGCTCTCTTCCAGACCGAATACATAGTTATTACATCCGGTCTGCTCGAAGAATTTAATCTGCTCACCGATGAACTTAAATCCGGTGAGAACCTCAATCAGTCTTACATGATAAGCCTGTGTAATCGGAACTGTCATGTTTGTGGTTACAATAGTGGTAACCAGCGCAGGGTTCTCCGGCATGGTTCCGCTTGCTGTTCTCTCTCTCAAAATATATTCAGCTATCAGCATACCGGACATATTCCCCGTGAAGGAAACATATTCTCCGGTTTTGCTGTCCTTGGCATAAACACCCAGACGGTCTGCATCGGGATCGGTAGCAAGGACAATGTCCGCATCCTTTTCCTTTGCCAGACGGAGTGCATAAGTAAATGCCTTGGGATCCTCAGGGTTCGGATAATCCAGTGTGGTAAACTTAGGGTCAGGATTCTCCTGCTCAGGTACCACATACACATTCTGAAAACCAAGCTCGGATAAGACACGTCTTACAGGCACATTACCGGTGCCGCATAAGGGTGTATAAACAATCTTGATCTCCTCAGCCATCTCCCTGATGATATCCGGATGGATAATCTGCTTCTTCAGCTCAACCATGTAAGCATCATCTATTTCCTTACCGATTACCTGATACAGACCGGCGGCCACAGCATCCTCTTTATCCATGGTCTTAACCGTGTGATAATCCTGAATGCTCTGCACCTCACTGATGATTTCCTTGTCCCTCGGTGAAGTAACCTGTGCACCGTCCTCCCAGTACACCTTATATCCATTGTATTCAGGAGGATTATGACTTGCTGTTACCACTATACCTGCTGTACATCCCAGTGTACGCAATGCGAAGGACAATTCAGGAGTAGGTCTGAGCGCATCAAAGACATATGCCTTGATGCCGTTTGCTGCCAGACAAAGTGCCGCCTCATCCGAAAATTCGGGAGACATATTACGGGAATCATATGCAATGGCTACCCCCTTTGCCTGTGTTCCCTGCTTCAAAATATAGTTTGCAAGTCCCTGTGTCGCCTTGCGAACTGTATATATATTCATACGATTGGTACCGGCACCGATCACACCGCGAAGTCCTCCTGTACCAAATTCAAGCTCCTTATAGAAGCGCTCCTCAATCTCTTTCTCATCATTGCGGATGGCCAGCAATTCATTTTTGGTATCCCGGTCAAAATAATCATCCTCCAACCAAAATTTAAACTCGTCCATAAAAGCCATTTCCTTCATCCTCCATATCTCATAATCAGAATTGATGTCCTCATTCTTACAAACGGCATCCTGCCACCATGGGTTCAGTATACCATAAGGTTTTTAAAATGAAAAGCCATATAACTTACCTTGGATAGTACAGATAAATGTATTCTTCGACAATGTCCTGCACAAGCTCACGCATTTCCCGGACTACTGATTCCCAATTGTCCTGCGTCACCCGTCCCTCGCCGGCACACATCTGTTCCAGCATATATTGATTAATCCGGGGACTGTAATGCACCAGATCCATATAATTGTCTAAATTGCAAACAATCTCCTGCACACCCTGATAGTAATATACCTCCACGTTATCATAGGCCAGCAGGGCAGGGAGCGTCTGCTCCAAAATATAGAATTTCTCCTCCAGCTGTCCGTTCACATACGCACAATCCCACCATGCCATGGAATACGGCGGAAAAAAGAACCTGTAGGTAATCTCCGGATGCTTCCTTATCTGCTCCGTCACCATGATCAGATTCTGACTGATCACCTCTTTATTCTCAGAGAAATCCTGTTCCTCCAAAATCAGCTCCGGCTTCACATAGGACTGCATTGTCTTCGCCGAGCTAAATTCCTTTCCCTCTGCCCAATCATAGGCAGCTCCGCCGATATTTTTTCCCTGCATTTCGAAAACGAGCATTGTCGGAATGGTGTCAAACAAAATATCTTTATTGTAGATGTACGTATTATCATCCAATACTGTTTCCGTATGCAAATATCTTGGCACAGCTTCTCCGTACAGCGTACATTCCGGATTGGCATTCAATGCTGTCAGATCCAGACACCAGAATACGTTTTTAAGCTCCTGTGCCTTCTGTGCCATCTCCAAATAATACAGCAGGTCTGCTGCAGAGCCCGATGCCCGGATGACCTTCAAGGTTTCACAGCCGTAGGCTTCATCCAGATAGCTGCTGTCACAATTTTCCGCTACCGATGACCCCATCAGTACGCTATCATAGGACAGATTTCTGATACTTCCGGGCATCTGATTATCCCTGTCATTCAATACCGCCTGCCGCCCCCAAAACGGGGCGTGATATTGGTAAAAGGGATCAAACAGCCATACCAGAAAGAAAATAAGAACAAATTCCGCTGCAATGATACAGAGTAGCCGTATCAGCGCCTTTTTCTTTTCCAACATAGAAATTCCCCTTTAAAAATTAAAATACAAAAATGTACTTACCTGCGACAGCGATATGTAGGACCATACAAATACGGTTCCCATACACAACGCACCGAATGCCGTCTTTCCCTTTGTATGAATCCATTCCTCCGCCTTCCTGCCTCTCACCAGAATCAGACAAATCAGCAGAAGCAACAGATAGTTTGCAACATAAAATGCATTCAGATATTGCGGCATCACCATCTCCAATGCCTTTCGAAGCACATAATTCTCCGGAAATTGCAGCATATTGCAGATTCCCAAAAACATCCCCGTATTACCGCCTGTGAACAGCTTTTTCCAAAACAAGAGTGCATCCGACAGTGTGTTGCATCGAAAAGCCACCCACGCCAAGGCCAGATAAAAATTTGTGATTAACACATTCACCTTCCCGTTGCGGGTCCGGCATTTTGGAAACAGTGTTTCCCATACTACAGCCACCCCGTGCATGCAGCCCCATACCACAAAGGTCCAATTGGCACCGTGCCAGATTCCGCTGACCAGAAAAACGATGAACAGATTCACGCATTGTCTGATTTTCCCTTTACGGTTTCCGCCTAAAGGAATGTAGATATAATGGGAAAGGAACCTGGAAAGAGTCATATGCCACCTTCTCCAGAAATCCTTCACCGAGGATGCCAATAAGGGAGCATTGAAATTTTCAGGCAAATCAAATCCAAACATTTTGCCGATTCCTCTTGCCATATCACAGTATCCGCTGAAGTCAAAATACAGCTCAAGGATATAGAAAATAAGCGTTGCCCATGCCGCCGGAGCATCCAAATAGGCAATATTATTAAACTCAGCATTCACCAGCACCGCAAGCATATCGGCCAGAAGAACCTTCTTCGCCAATCCGAGTATAAACAGGGCAAAGCCATCATACAAATTCCCGATGGAGGGTCTCCGCATACGTCTTTCCTGAAGCTGCGGTACAAACTCCTGATATAATACAATCGGACCGGCAATCAGCTGCGGAAAAAAGCTGATGAAGCAGCCATAATCCAAAATGCCGGCATGGTCTACCTTCCCCCGATACCTCTCTATCACATAGGAAAGCTGCTGAAACGTAAAAAAGCTGATGCCTAACGGCAATGCAATCTCCTCTATATTAATATCGGTATGAAGCAGATAATTGCAGTTGTCCATAAAGAAATTGAAATACTTAAAATAAAATAATGCTCCCAGATTCCCTGTCAGACCAATCGCAAACAGGATTTTTCTGCCCTTTCCGTCTCTGACTCTTTCAAATGCCATGCTCAGACCATAATTAAACAGCAGGCTTGCAAGTAAGATCAGCAAATAGGACAGATTGTAATATGCATAAAACCAAAACGACATTCCTATCAGAAACAGCTTGGCATATGCCGGATTCTCCAGCCGCTGGAGAAGATACCATCCACTCAGGGCAATCGGTAAAAAAATTGTGATAAATATGACGGAATTAAATAACATCTATACCCCTTTCTGCACCTTCAGGGAAAAATCACTGCGGTCCAGGGAGAAATTCGGATTATAGAAGGGGTCTCCCTGCTCCAGCTCCTCTTTCCACTTTTCCCGGAATTTTGCAGACTCCTTATTATAGCGTTCTGCCTTTTCTCCGCTGTCGTCAAGACCTCTGGAAACGGACTCATAGTGGTACAGCTCCGCAAAGGGAGTAAATACATTCCACAGCTTCTTTTTCCGAAGCTTCAGACAAAGGTCCACATCATTTAAGGAAACCGCAAAGCCTTCCTCCAAGCCGCCCACCTCATCATACAGACTCTTCTTCACCATCAGACAAGCACCTGTCACCGCAGACACATTCTGGGCATAACAGAGACGCCCCATATATCCCAGATTTTCCCGATGCTGCTTGTAATGGGAATGCCCTGCCGTTCTGTGAGCACCCAAACCAATTACCACACCGGCATGCTGAATGGTTTTGTCACCATAATAGAGCTTGGCTCCTACCGCACCTACATCCTTCCTCTGTGCGTACATCAAAAGCTCCTCCATCCAATTCACGGTAATCACTTCCGTGTCATTATTTAACAGCAGAATATATTCGCCGGTAGCATAGGCTTCTCCCAGATTGTTTACAGCAGAATAATTGAAATCACCATTATAAATAACAATTGATATTTTACCATCCTCACTGCGCAGTACACCACCGTCCGTTGTCATCTGCTCCGATGCAGCGCTTTCTCCCGTTTCCGTCCGTCTGCGCGCTTCTCCCGCCAGTGCCGATGCCGCCTCCTCATAGGAATACCCGAGGAGCTTGCTGTAGTATTTCTTAATCTCTTCCGTGCTGCTGTTGTTCTCCACAATGATAATCTCGTAATTATCGTAGGTGGATTTCTCCAGGATGGAGGTCACACATCTTTGCAGGTCCTCCGCATGGTCTTTATTTGCAATAACAATTGTTATTTTAGGATTCCCCAGAATTTCATACCGGATGCGGAAGATTGTCTCAAAGGCTCTGGTACTGGTAATATGGAAATGGTCATAGCCATGCTTTCTGAGATGCTCCGCAACTGCGCCCTTTGCCGCTTCTATTGCGTAGGGCTTTGCATCAATCCCGGAGGCCACACTGCCCGCGTGACACCGCCAGTAATACATCAATCTGGGAATATGCACAATTTTCTTTGCATTATCGGTAAGGCGCAGTATCATATCATGATCCTGACTGCCGTCGAATTTCGGGCGGAACAATTCGTTTCCGTCCAAAAGTGTTCTGGCAAATACGCTGAAATGACAGATATAGTTGTTGGCACGCAGATTATCCGGTGCATAATCCGGCTTAAAATGCATGGTCAGCATCTTGTTGATATCTCCGCTCTTGAAGGTCGTCTCATCACAGTAGAGATAATCCGCTCCCTGTTCATTAATTGCCTTTACATATTCGTACAAAACGGAGGGGTGCAGGATATCATCCTGATCAAACAGCCCGATATATTCACCGGTGGCAAGCTTGAGACACTCATTGGTATTCCCTGCGATACCACCGTTTTTGTCCAGCTTTTTGTAAACGATCCGCCCACCGGCACGCTCTGCATACTCCCTGCAGATTTCTCCCATGTAGCTGTGCTCGTCATCAGAGCCGTCTGCCAGACAAAGCTCCCAGTTCTGATAGGTTTGATTCATTACGGACTCCAGCATCTCTATCTGGAATTCCCGCTGATTGTTCCAGAGAGGTACCAGAATGCTGATTTTCACCATTCTGGGGAATATCGTCTCACGCTCACGCTTCGCCTGCTCCTCATTCGGAAAGCTATCCGTACCGAACTGTCTCATTGCCTGCCGCTCACGCTTTTTATAATCCAGCTTGGAAAGCACACCTGCAGGTCCGCCGCAATGGGACAATCTGTCCTTCTGCCGAATCGCCCAATGAGCCGCATTTCTCGCCGGCTTGCTGACCTTCCACAGGGGATTATTTTTGATGCGGTTCAGCTTCCAATCCAGTTCCTCATTTTTTGCCTCCAGCTCTGCGATTCTCGATGCCAGCTCCGCGCTCTTTAAATGTTCCTTTTCATAAGCCTCTTTGTAATCCATCTCTGCCCTCCGGTGTCTCACATCCTCCAAAATTTCTTTGCTCCGTTTTCCATATCCCTTGCGATTGCTTCCGGTACACGGAGCATCTCGAATTCTGCATGCAAAACATTGCTTTCCTGCAGTGTACACTTCTCCAGATTGATATTGATATTGGGGTCAGCTGTGGAAAATACCATGCAAAGAGAATCCTGCTTCTCCTTGCCGGGCTTCAACAGAGTGCCGTTCACAATCAGCTGCTTGCGCCCCCTCCATGGAATATCAATACCATTTAACGTCAATTTCTTCATCTTCACGATACAGGAACACATGGAGGGATCAATGCGCAGCATCTTCACCGCCGAACCTACCTGCACATCAATCACTGCATCCTTGTCTGAAAGATAGGCATCCCTGACAAAATAGGACTGTTCCTCCTTGTAGCCTTCTCCACAATCCTCATAAATCTGCACTCTGGTCACATCAGCAGAATCCGGATAAGCCTCCAATGCTCTTTGCGGCTGCCACATACGGTTGCCCAAAGCCACACGCAGCTGCTCCAGTGAGAAATGCTCCTCCACCACTGCATTTTGGAAAGCCTGCTCCTCCTCCAGATAATCTCCTGACTCCTTTTTGGAGATGGCAAGCTCCCCAAGAAGCATATCCTTGTCAATCTTCTGACTGTATTCTGTCTCTTTCATAAAATAATGCAGCGCACGATACGCCAGCATCCCGGCACTCACCGGATGCTCCACCGTCCACTCATAATCCAATACTGTCCATTTGTCTCCTGACACATACACATTGGAGAAAATCATATCGTAATCAGCTATGGGCTTTTCCTCACCATAGCTGCTGCGCTTCACATACTCCCGAAACAGGCTGTAGAAGCCTTCCTGATCATCACATGCCAGATGCTGATTCATCAGCTCAGAAAGCTGGGTACCCTCCACGTACTCAAGCTTCGCAGCTACACTGTCTCCGCTCTCCTCCAGTGTACAGGCGTTCATACTCAGACCGCTCCCCGCATATCTTTCAGAAAGCTTCTCATAGGCAGCTGCCAGTCCACGGATGTGGGCTGCAGCCCCGTCACCCATAGGATACTTGCGCACCTCCATTTCAGGTACCGTCTTTCCGCCTGCGCTGTCTTGCCGGAGCACCTTACGGATCTCCGTCTTAATGCGATACCTCTCGTCTCTGTCATTGGAGTACTTGGTGAATTTCACGTCAAACCCTTCTCCAACCACTGCCAGATATGAATTGGAGAACACAGGAAACAGCCCATCCTCCACAATGCCGTTGAAGGCATCGGACTCATCAAACAGGAGCATTCTGTCCTTATCAAAATTCCTGTAATTAGCGGTCAGCTCGCCTTTTTTCGGCAGATACTCATCCGAATACACTGCCGACATAAATTTATAATCCGGGTAGGGATAATAAAACGTATATTGGTCAACTCCACAGCTTTTGAAAATGCGCTCCAACCCGGTTCTTGTGAAGGTACGCACCCCTTCGTCAGCCTTATAATTCTCGATTCCGCCAAAAAAAGAGCCTACATGATCCTCCCTGCACCCGGCAAAATACTTCAGACCTAATTTATTCTCAATGGCAATCAATATTCTCCCCCCGAAGGACAGATGCTTTCTCAGAATCCTCAGAAAATCCTCAAAGGGTGTATTACCGCCGATATAGCTTTTCGCGTACTCAAATACACCGATCAGACAAATATAGTCATAATCCGTGTCCAAATCCTGCTCAATATCCTTAAAATTACCTACATGGATGGTTACATTATCGCAATCCCGATGACGATAGGCATTAATCAGGCTGCGCTTCTTGGACAAATCCACACAGGTGACCTCACCCGCTTTTCTTGCCAAAGCACCTGTAATTGCACCACAGCCGCTTCCTACCTCCAGCACCTTGGCTTTTTTGTCCATGGGAATCCAATCCACAATATTCTCTCTCAGATAAGACAGATGATAGAGGAAGGGCCAATTATTCTTTTCCTTGATAATGCGCATATACTCCTTTTCGGAATGGTTCTTCACCGTCTCCAAAAGCTCGTCTTCCACCGCACCGTCACTGTAAAAATCCTGTCCTGAATATCTGCTGTAATCCAGCGTTATCCTGCCAACCTTTTCCCGCATTCCCTATCCATGCCTTTCCGTTATAATTTGTAACTATTCAGAGCCACGCAAATCTGTGATATGCGGCTGCCATGCTTGCATGAGCAGAAGTATATTTACAGATTTATGGGGTGCTGACTCGTTACTTTAATTTACAAATTTTAAAATCCGGCTTTGCTTCTCGTCCTTCTCTTCCTTCACATCCTGCACTACGGTCTTGGAGTCCATATCATAAAAGCCCACCGTGTTCTTGTCCGATACTACCGTTATATTAATCACATCATACAGTCTGTGATACACTTCAAACTGATTGCCGTTATAACCGGTCACTCCGAAGGACAGCAGGTATTCTCCGCCCTGCAGGCTCATTTTCTGGGTGAAGGTAATCTCCTTCCTCTGCCCCGGCTCCACCGAATCCAGAAAAGCCTTCTCCGCCATGGTATTGGTTCCCGTAATCTCTGTTCCCCTGATATCCTTAAAGGAAACTGCAAAAATGGGCATGGGGATATAATCGTCCACCCTTACCCTCATATGCACCGTAAACTCCGTGCCCTTCAGAATGGCAGTGGCGCGCACACCATTCTCATCCGTCACATAACAATCCTCAATCACTGCCTGTCTGGTACCGTATTCCTGCACCTGAGGATTAAAGGCTTCCTTCCTTGCTTCCTCCGGTGCTTCCTTTGACCCATCATACTGTCCCACCAGCACACGCTTGAAGGCATCTATCATTTCCTTGGGTCTTCCCTCTCCCATCAGATTTCCCTTGTTCAGCAAAAATACCCTGTCACAATACTTACTGATACTGCCCAGATCATGACTTACAAAGATAATGGTCTTTCCCATTTTCTTAAATTCTTCAAATTTGTGGTAGCACTTCGCCTGAAAGAAAACGTCTCCTACGGACAACGCCTCATCCACAATGAGAATCTCAGGCTCAATATTAATTGCCACAGCGAATGCCAGACGGACAAACATACCGCTGGAATACGTTTTCACGGGCTGATACACATAATCACCGATATCTGCGAACTCAAGAATTGCCGGA
>CAYOHU010000019.1:0-14766 GCA_964403845.1 uncultured Acetatifactor sp. | reverse complement strand
CCGGATGATGATTGGTCGTAATCTCGCCCATAGCACTGTTTACCTGCGATATCATGTCGTAGGACAGTACCCCCGGATACAGCACCAGATAAGCCGGTATCCATGCCACAAAAATAAATGCCCAGACAAGCAAAAACAACCTGCTGTTCCCCAGCTTGTCAAGATACCGGGTCAGACATTTGTTTCCTTTTTTCAGGATGCTGAAGCGACACCGCGGCATCAGGAAAAGGACAAGAAGATTCGCTGCTGCACACAATAGGAAGCAGAGAAAAAAGGGCAAAATACGGGAAGCCTCAAAGCTCAGTCTCTGCGCTTTTATCATCGGCCCCACCACAGCGTAAGCGATACTATACAAAAATGCCAAAGCAACGGCAAAAATCTTTTTTGTCATTAATATTCCTCCGATTCCCCTCTTCTGAATACACAGGTTACTTATGATTCCTTCCAAGCAAGTCGTTGCAACAGCCTCCAAGCCCTTACAACGCAAAGAACGACCTCTGATAGTTTATCATACTTTTCGCATTTCTGCCATGACTATTTGTGTCTGTTTATGCTATAATGGGGAAGTTATAGGGAAATCCCGCAACCGGCATTCCGGGCTTTTTGTCCTGCCATTAAAAGAAGGTTGCATCAACAGAAAGGAGACTGACATGACCGCGGAAGAAAAATCACTATATTTAAAGCAGCTCGGGCGTCATCTGTATCAGGTAAACGATGACATGACCTATGATGTACAGCCTTTGGTGAACCAAAACTCTTTTATTCAAAAGCAAAAGGATACCTCCCCCATTCCCACTTATGAGCAGAGCAGGAGCATTCTGCCTGCCTTGGTTTGGGATCGACACGAGGAAACGATAGCCTGCTACAATAAGGCCTGGGAAATAGCCTTTGGCAACCTCCGCTCCCCCCAGCCGGATGACGGCATGGTATCCAACTATATAGACTCCGCCTTCAATGATTTCCTCTTTATGTGGGATTCGGCTTTTATCACTATGTTCGGCAAATACGGCTCCGGTGTTTTTTCTTTCCAAAAAACCTTGGATAATTTCTACGCCAACCAGCATAAGGACGGTTACATATGCCGAGCCATTTGCGAAAAGGTAAAGGGTGACAGGTTCCATCGGTATGACCCCGCCGGAACCGGTCCTAATATATTGGCTTGGGCGGAATGGGAATCCTACGAGATAACCGGGGACAGTGGGCGCATCAGAGCAGTACTCCCCGTTCTTCTCTCCTACCATATGTGGCTGAAGAAAAACAGAACCTGGATTGATGGCACTTACTGGTCCACCGGCTGGGCATGCGGCATGGACAATCAACCCCGTCTGCAGCCTGAATACAGCCATGTTTGTTCCCACGGACACATGGTTTGGGCTGATGCCTGTATCCAACAGATTATCAGTGCCAAATACCTGCTCCGTATGGCAGACTTGGTTGGAGACGTTGCAGAATTCACTCTTGACGAACTGAGAGCTGAAATCGATGCATTGACCACTTTTGTAAATGAAAAGCTCTGGGATGAAGAAACCGCCTTTTACTACGATTTATGGAAGAACGGTCAGAAAAACATGGTGAAATCCATCGGAGCGTATTGGGCGCTGCTTGCGGATATTGTTCCTGCTGACAAGCTGGATGCCTTCATAGCACATTTATGTAATCCGGAAGAATTTGCACGTCCTCACTCCATCCCCACGCTTTCTGCAGATCATCCCTCCTACAGCAGGATGGGAAATTATTGGTGCGGTGGAGTATGGGCACCCGCCAATTACATGGTTTTTAAAGGGCTTGTCAAAAATGGCTATGATCAACTGGCTCACGATATTGCCCTGAACCATGTGCAAAACGTCACACAGGTGTTCTGCGATACGGACTCTATCTGGGAAAACTATGCCCCCGAAACAATTGTACCCGGTCAGCCTGCCAAAAGGGATTTTGTGGGCTGGACCGGGCTATCACCAATTGCTGTTACCATAGAACATGTCTTCGGAATCCAGAGCTATCCCGAGCAGCAGAAAATAGTCTGGAAAATCCAGGAAAACGATCGTCACGGTGTCCTGCGCTACCCTTTTCGTGAGGGTACTGTGGATTTAATCTGCCCTGCCCATAAAGCCGGAGAAAAAGTAAATATTTCCGTAAATTCAACTGTTCCGGTTACCGTAGAAGTCATCTTCCCGGATGGTACGATGTGCCGGCATTGCTAACAATGCAATGCCGGCACTTTGCCTCTGCTATTCCTCGATTCTCTTTGCATTTACCACAAAGCGATTCCCCTCTGTGGAGCAGGTGGACAGCGTAATCACCTTATCCTGCGCATTTACAGACACGCCCGTATCATAATAAGCACGTCTCTTCATTTCATTCAGAAATTCCTGAAAAACTGCATCCGGTCCAAAGCCAACGGTATAGACCTCACCCACCTCAGAAGTCTCATAGCAGGCAAAAATCTGATATCGATAACTATTCTCCCCAGTATAGATGGTAAAGTACTGATGTTCCTTGTAGAAATCCTCTTCCACATAGTATTTCAGCTTACCAAACATACTTAAATTCCGCATATTATGACCGTATATAATTGTGTGGCAATCCTCAAAGTCCGGAGAATTAGCCGCTTCTATGAATATACTGCCGGCACTGTTACTCTTGCCCGAGTAAGTTCTTTTCAGATAATAATCATTATCTCCGCAATACATGACCGGATAACTCAGCTCCATATTGTCAAATTCAATCCAGCCGGCCACATCCCCATTTTCCTGCTGCAGCTGCTTCATGGCATCCTGCATCTGTTGATGATACCGCTCAATTTCCGCTGCATCCAATCCCTCAGTATCTGTCTGAGGGTCTGCTGCCGTGGCTGAACCATTATCGTTCTTTGCTGAATTCCCAGACGACTGCGGCTTCATTTCACTGCCATCCTCCGTCGTCAAAATCAGCTCTCTCAATGCATCATACTCAGATACACCACGGTAATACTCCCCAATCGTGCCGCCCAAATAAATCAGAGCGCCCACAATCAAGATGATACCGGCCAGCTGTAGGATTATCTGCAAATTCAGCTTACGCTCCCTCGCGTCGGTGGCAGCTTCTCCGGATTTCTTCGGATTCAGGATATCTCCCGCCACCCACAGAAGAAATGAAAAGCAAAACAGAATAAAGATAACAGCCTTACCGTTGGTGGTATTGATATAGTCCGATACTCCGGCCAAACCCGGTATCGACAGCACAACCTTACCAATCAGCCGTTTAAAAGCAACAGGCTCGCTATCCACTGCATCATTGGCATCGCCCTTGGTCACAAACAATTGTGCTTCTTCATCAATCTCCACAACGCGATGAGTCATAACATGCTCTGTGTTGGTGCCCATCCGAAAGGTAATCGCGTCACCCACTTCTATCTCTGACCCTTCACATGTACGCACGTAAATAACGCTGCCTACAGAGTAGGCAGGCGTCATACTCTCTGTTAACACTGCATAGATTTGATAACCAAAGAGCTTGGGCACCGTGAGAGGTACCGTTAACGTTATCACAACCAGCATCAACAAAATTCCTATTAAATTACAAGCTTTCGAAAATATTTGTTTCACACTCACGTTTCACTTTCATTGCAAAGTGTAGAATCTATCAGGCGGATTAATTCCAACGCGCTTCTGAAGCATTCCGTTCTTTTCTCCTGAACCCACGTGATAGTCCCTTGCCAGGTCTGATTTTCCTGACTCTTTACTTCTACCACAAAACTTTGTGACATACTCTTTTTACCCATATAAAACGCCAACCTCTCGGTCCCTCAAATCTTCCTTTGTGGGCTCTCTATTTATGACCAAGCGTCTTCTCCTGCAGCTTAAGGAGTGACATAATTCTCCACTGTAATGGGAGTGCCGTCCTGATAGCTCCATGCCACAATTTTGCCTTCTGCATTATAAGGATTAAAATTGTCAGCCTGAATTGCTTCCGCAGATACAATAATTTCAAAGGTCTGGTCTGCCATTTCATTTCCCCAGGTCTCCGGAATCGTAACAGTATTGAATAAGGTTACAGAAGCACCGGGAGTCAACTTCGTCTGATAGTAGTAATAACCGTCTGCCAGAATCCAGCCTTCATTGATCACAATTTTATCTAACAGCTCCTGCTTATGCTGCTCGTCAAGACCGGTAATCTTCATGGTTGCTCTTACATAAGCCTCCTCAGAAGTCTCCTTCACGGTAATCGTGGGATCCTTCTCAATCTCATCCCCGGGAGTAATGTCTGTGATGGTGTTATCCTCTGTTCCATCCTCTTTGTCAAAGCCGGGCTCGGTCAAATCTATATCTACATTACCCAGTGTAATTACATTGACTGCTTCCTCAGTATCCGTGAAGTATGCCAGTGTTGCACCTACTGCGATTGTACCGATCAGGGTAAGAGATGCAAGCAAAGGGATCAATTTCTTCTTATTCATTGTCTTAACTCCTCTATTCATCCGTTTTCTACCTTAAAAACCAAACTCTTTTACCCAGGTATATTCGCCCTCTGTAGCAAGCTCAAAGCCCTTGCTCTGGATGGAATACCCCTGAACTGTCAAGTCAAATACATAGGTAGCAGCATCCTTGTAGTTCTCCAGAACATAAGCCTCTGCTGCTTCATAAGTATCAAAGCTGTTGGCAAAGGAAGGAGTTGCCGCAATACCATCAATACGGAATTTAACTACCGGTTTTCCGGTTGCGTCCGGCACTACATCACCGTTTGCATCTACCTGGATTTCACCAACAACCTTATAAGTGCGGTTTGTGAGCTCCGAAGCCTTTTCATCCAGTTTAATATGCGTAAATAAGGAGCTGGTGGATGCAGCAGACGCTACCGCACCTTTCTTATAAACATAATAACCATCAACAAGCTTATTAGTCGGATTGTCGGTACGAGGCTTACCATTTTCATCAACCAGAACCCAGTCTGCGGTGTTATAACCTGCCACACCATCTGTCAAAGCCAAAAAGCCCATAGCCTCCATATCCGTCATACCGCTGATCTTCAGCAGCATATATCCATCGGCTGCACCGGTATTGGTAATCAGAGGATTCTTGTCAGCCTCTGCACCGGGAAGCATATCCTTTGCTTCTTCTTCACCCTCTTCTTCCCACTTAGGCTCAGTCAATTCAATATCAACATTACCGATTGTAAAGGTATTGGTCACTTCTCCCGTCTCATCTGTCAAATAAGCCAAGGTTGCTCCTACCATTACCGTTGCGGTAAGACTAAGTGCTGCTAACATAGAAATCAAGCTCTTCTTTTTCATTATCAGTTTTCTCCTTTTTGCTTTATAAAATATTAACTCACCTTACTATCAGTACCCATAAATACAGTATATCTGTCTCTGGTCACACGGCAGTCATACCAAAGTATTTTCCGTTTATCAATCCTCTGCCTTCTTTTCCTGTCTCTTCTTCTCCTCAGGCTCCAGGGCAGAGGGCAGGAAATTCAAAATAAGCAATACCATCAGCACCACACAGCCGCCTGCAATTCCTAAAGGCGTTTTGATATACATGCTCAAATATCCCAGATAGGGTACATGAAAGATTTCCCGTCCCACAATTCTGTCGTAGGATACCGGATTTCCATCCTCCGCCTCATTGGCATCGCCCTTCGTGGTTACAGTCTGTTTCTCCTCATCTATCGAAAGGATTCTATGGGTAACCATGGTACTGCCCGTCAGGGTGTAAGAAATCACATCGCCGGGCTCCAGTTCCTCCGGCTCCACTTCCTTCACAATCACAATGGAACCCACCGGTATCTCCGGTTCCATGCTGCCGCTGATCACAGCCATGCTCTTGCATCCTAACAGAACCGGAAGGATAAGCACTGCGGCAACGCCTGCAAATACAATTAATAGAAGGGTGGATAAAATACTACATATTTTACTAACTGCTTTCATGGCACTCCAACTTTCCTGTTAAGCGAATTCTCTTTTGAAAGCCGTTACCTCAGCTATCAACAAACAAAGGCACCGGTACATTGAGTATTCGTTCGTTGCTACCTTGATTATCCGATATACTACTGAGTAGAATCGTACAGTTTCCAAATCTGATACATCGTTTCCAAATCAGTGGCGGTAATCGTATCCTGATTACTCTTTGCAACCGCCTGTACTGCTTCCTGATACATAACAATATCAAAATCTATCCAGGGATTATATTCATCAAAATTCACAATAACCTTGTCAAACAGCGCGGAAGTACTCTCTCCCGGTTTCACGACCTTATTGTAATAATAAAAGCCATCCTCTGCGTTGTAGGTCCAGTCTGCACCCGGCAAACCGCTAATCTCCAGATACTTCTGTGCAGTGTTGTTCCCATGTTCATCCTTCACCAATCGTGTCAGCAGACTCTCCGGTGTTACATTCATTCTCATACGGATGATACATGCATTTGCACCGGTATTGGTTACCATGGGAGTCTTCTTAAATTCCGTTCCCAAATCATCCAGCTGTTCAAATTCTTCCACAAGCTCCGTAGTAACATTTCCTACTGAGAATTGATTCTCCACTTTCTCAGTCTCTGCCTTATAATAAGCAGCAGTGACACCAAGTGCAGTTGCGATTACCAGCACTCCCGCAAAGAGTGCACACAGAACATTAATCTTTTTCGGCATATTTCTTCTACTCATATTTTTCACCTGCTCCTATTGCTTGTCACCTTTTGCTTACTCAATCACCTGAAGGTTCTTAGAAATCTCAACCTTTCCACTTGCATTTCGCCTAAAGCTGTTTACCACCATATCGGAATGAGAATAGTTATCATCATTTGACAGTTCATTTGCAAAGGCAGCTACTGCCTGTTCAGCAGCTGCGCCCGCTTTCACATTCACAGCCTGAGGATTTTCTGATAGACATGTATATCTTACAGTATCTAATTCCTCCACTACATAAGCACCGGGAAGCAGGTTGTTAATCACAACCTCCTTGGTGCCGGCTTCTGCAAAATTCAGAACCCGGTATAACACCTCGCCATCCGGGCAGGTCACCTTAAAGGTAAAGCTTGCATCACCATATGCTGCATTTACCTCATCCACTGACTTGGTGATTTTCATAGCACCGGGCTGCTGTGTATTGATAAGCTCTAAGGTCACCTGATACAGGTTCTTGCTTGAAGCTTCACAGGTCGCCTGAAAGCCCTCCGGGATTACCGTTTCTTCCACTTCATATTCCCATACGCCATTTGCATTTTTGTAATCCAGATTTTCAATCAAAGCCTTCCAATTATCTGCCGCCGTCAGGGTGATGTCCTGTTTGAATGCAGCATCCCTTGTTCCGCCTTGTTTTCTGTACAGCGTAACACCGATTTCCGTAATTCCCAAGGCCGTCAGCTGTTCCTCTGTAAGAGCCTCTCCCTTAAAGTTCTGCCATGCCTTTATAATGGTTACATCCACTGTCTGCTTATTCTTAATTATCACGGTGTCACCACTGTTATCAAATGTCAGATAGCTTCCGCCACCTGTCACTGTATATTCACCCTTTGCATTCACCTGAAGCTGAATGCTTTCTCCTGCCGGCACTTCATAGCCTTCCGGGGTCACAGTCTCAGTCAATGTATAGACACCGGGTTCCAAATCTGTAAAGGAAAACCGACCTTCTCCGTCGCTGATTGCTTCCTTGCGGCTTCCCACTGCATCAGTCAGTGCAAATTTTGCTCCGGTCAGGGGAGAATTGTTATCTGCATCCACCTTTATAAAGCTTACAGTGGGCTTCCGATAGTTAGCAACGACATACTGTCCGTCCTGCACCGGAATATTCGCCGTTGTGGTTGCAGTATTATTACCGTTATTCGTAACCGTAACGGTATATCCGGTGGTATCCACAATATATCCGTCTATAGTCTGTGTCTCTCGTACAAAATAAGTATTGCTCGTGCCTGCCGTGTTGCCGGCAACCAATCCTGTAAATGTCACTGTACCGGCTGTGTCCGTCTTCGTTTTGGCAACCACACTGTTGTCCGCTCTGTAAAGTGTAAACTCCACATCTGACATTCCTAAGCCCGTTGCGCCATCCACCTTTTTCAGGGTCAGCTCTCCGGTAGGAACCGTAGTAACTACAGGCTCTTTTTTCTGCAGGTTGGGAAGAACAAACTCCATATAGCAGTTGGATTCACTGCCGCCACGCTCCATGAATAATACGGTAATGGTGTACACATTGTCTCCATTCTGCTTTACAAAATTCATTCGGTTCTCAAGAGTATCCTCTGCGCCTCCCAGCAGAGTTTCCCAGATATTTACAACATTTGGTGCGTAGGCCAAGGCCTGCCCATGCCAGATATCCCTCGTCCAAGCTTTGTCGTTCGGAAGCTTTTTACTAAGTGCAGGATACGGGTCGTGAATACCGCCCAGATCCAGAATCACCTGTTCTTCCGGATTGATGCCTGCGCCATTTAAACACACCCACAGATCATCATCACCAATAAATTTGTAATTCAAATCTCCAACATAATCATGAAGAGAGAAGGTAAAATCATAGCGCATACCGAAATACTCGTTATTGCCGCCCACGTTATCCACTTCATTTAAGGGAAAGAAATCATAGCCCTGTCCCTGTCCTTTGCCGCCTGCAGCATTGGACCATACAACAGTGTCCTTCTCATCATACACGGCATCAATCACATATTTCATTCCGTTACGCGTAAAGCCGATATCATATCCATTAATAATGGTCTTGCCATTTTTGGCTTCATCACTGAAAAATCCGGGGTCATCATGGGTAAACTCTACTGTCTGCAGCTCACTTCCGTACACACCCTTCAGCAGTCCGGTGATGATAGGAAAATAACCCATGCTCTCAGACGTCCAGCCACCTCTTCCCGGTGCAAGTACTGTTCTCCAATAATCGTTAATAGCGATGTTCAAGGTCTTAGCAACCGTTCCGTTGTTCACCAGCAGAGACTCAGGATTGGTCTGGGCAACCAGTGTTTGATACTGATTCACTGCTCCCTGAGTAGCTATACGGTTATCAGGGGCGCTGCCCACAGGATAGTTGCCCTCGTAGTTGATAGAGCGGGAATCGTTTGCGCTGCCATTTACATAATCAAAAAAGCGTGCACTGTTCTTCAAATTACCTGCGGCTTCCTCATAGTAAACATTCATGGTAAGTTCAGCAGCTTCCAAATCAATCACAGCTCCGCTGTTTTTCAATGCTGAAAAGTCTATCTGCTCCACCGGAACACCAAAATCATCCGAAACGTAAGTAATGTAATCTTTGATATCAACCGTATTCGTTCCGTCAGACAAAAGAATGCTTTTGGCATTATGATACTTTGCGCTATTCTGATCCTTGTACTCCTTCAGGAAATTTTTCACTTCCAAGAAGGGTGCTACACTGGGACCAAGTTCTTCAGGAAGGAACAAGGGCTTTGCTGCAGCTCCTTCACCCAAATAATGATTGATGGTCAGCTTATAACCCTCTGCTCTGGTCGCATACAACGCAGGAGAAAGCGGCTCAGCGCCCTCCGGCTCTGTAGTATTGCCGGATACAGTATTCGAATTTCCGCCGCTGACACTGACCGGTGCATCTCCACCACTAATGGAAGCTGCCACTGTAGGAAGCACTTCACCCATTAACAAGGTTACGCATAATACCGTGGTTATCATTTTCCCAAATTTACCAAGCTTCATCTGAAACCTCCTGAACTCTCCTGAAATCTATCTGTTCTAAACTCTTCTGCTATCGATTCTATAGTAGTAATATATCAGCGGAAAGTCACACGTTGGTCACATAAAACTTTTTTGTACAAAAAAAGACGTGACTTTTTCATCACGTCTCATTTTTATACTTTCCCTTAGCTTTCTTTACGGAGCATTTGTTCCAATTCAGCTAATAGCTGCATCTCGCCGTCAAATTGCCTCCGTTCCTTCCCTTCCGCGCTCTGCAGCATGCCCTGCCAGCTGGCATTTCGTCTGGATTCCACCGTGATATCACAGGTAAAATACTTTCCCTTTTGGCACACGATCTCTTCCGGCTTGCATATTGCTCCGGGAATTCCCTGATAAGAATTACTTGCAGCTTTCCTCTTTTCAAAGCTCCTCTTATTCTGGAAGGACTGTGGGTATCCCACGCAGTCAAACAGCTTATCCATCTGCAACAGCATCTCGCCGATTCCAACAAATTCAACTGCCTCCTGACGCAGCGGTGAATACACACGTCCGCTTATCTGCTCCTTGCAGTAGTAATCAATACATACCCGAAAGCGATTCACGGAATAGTCTACTCTCTTACTTTCCATCCTATTCCACCTCTATCTCACTATGGAAGAAGCCACTCTGGTCATTTCCTCAAAGTCTGCTTCCATAACAACTCGTCTACTCTTACTTTTCTCCTCAAATCGCCTTCTGACGCGTTCTGCCACCATAACACAATTTTCATAGGTACAGGCAGGCAACAGTGCCACATACTGGGAATCACTATATCGTGATGCAACATCACCGATTCGAAGAGAACTCCTTAATGCAGTCTCCATCTGCCCCATTGCCTGATTGATGATGTATTTCTCCATCTGTTCATTACCGGCTGACGCTCCCTCACGCAGCTTTACAGTCAAAAGCATTATGTATTGAGCCGATCCCAAACGTCCCAGCTTCCGTGCTTCAAGGCGGTAAATTTCACGAAACACAGGATAACCGCAAATAAATGCTCCCTCCGGTGTTTCCGCCTCCTGCATATCCAAATGCACCTTCTCCAAGGCTTCCGCTTCCGTGCCCTTACTCATCTTCAGCAATTCCTGATGCACCTGCTCCAGCTGCTCTGATTTGTGCACACCCAATGCATCATACAGAACCTTGGAAGCCTGTTCATAGCATTCCTGTGCAAGCTTCTGCTTATTCTGACAGATCAAAGCAGTAATCCGATAGCTGTGAAGCCATTCATCCACCGCATCATATTTTAATCCTTCAGAACAGATGCGTTCCGCATCCTCATATTGCTCCCCTTTGATATAAAGCTCTGCCAGAGTCTTTATAGCGCTCAAATACAAGGAGTGGTAATACGCTGACGCTGTCACCACCCAATGACGATCCGTAATTTTGGACATAAAATCTCCATGGTACAAAGCCAAGGCTTTCTCATAGTTGCCGATTTTCTTTGTGTCGTCATTTTCCTTCTTGCCGGCTTCATAAAATTGTTCAAACAATTCCGCATCCAGTGTGACCGCAATCTCCGGATTCCATGAATACACCCCACGGCTGGTGAGAATATAATCTTCTTCTCCCAAATTTTTGCGAAGTATCGTACGTAACCGATACATCAAATTCTTGAGTGCACCTGCCGGATTATCCGTCTCCTCATCAGTCCACAAAGCATCTGACAGCTCCTGAATCGTAATGGGATTTGCCCGATGAATCAACAGATACATCAAAAGCTTCGTCAACATGTCCGAGCGCATAATATCCTCGTCCAGCAGCAGATTTTCATTCCGTATTTCAAATTTCCCCAAAGAATGTACTGTTATAATAACGCATTCCCCCTGTTCGTCTAACACATCCCGACTGCGTGTATACAGTATAAACATATCGTATTACAAAGTCAAGACCACAGGCAGAAAAACCGAGCATTTCCCAAACAATGCTCGGTTTCGTTTCTCGCTTATTTTTCTTCTTCCTCTGCAACAGTTTTCTTTCTTAATTGCAGCCAGGTAAGTGCTGCAAACAATGTAAGAATTCCGATTACGGCTGCCAGAACAATCATGGTAACAGAGTTACCCTCGGAAGAGGGTTCACTTACTAACGGAGTTTCTTCGTCCTCAATTTCAATCTCCTGATTCCATGCCTCCTCAGCTTCCATTCCGCCGTCTGCCTCGGACTCACTGCCATCCGCTTCGGGCTTAACCCCATCTGCTAACGGGATATCCTCCTCTTCCAGTTCAACCAGCTCGCCCTGTTCCTGCTCCTGCTCATCATTGTTGTCAACATTATCCTCCGGAGTCTGAATTACGGCGGCACCGGGCTCTGCCACAGTTCCATTATCCACATAAGTCACATTTGTCTGTGTAGTTACCACAGTATCTCCCGGAATCACCGTGACTACTTCCTGCTCTATTGTCTCCGGTTCATAATTATATTCATAATCGAAAACAATAACATTCTCATCCGCCTCAGCTGCCAGCTTAATGGTGCAGCTTGCATTGGATACCAACATGTATACGCCTTCCCCGCTGGTATTCAGAGCAGTGGGAGCGTTCACTGTGATTTCATCTCCGATATTACCGTAAGCGGTCATAAAAGGTGCTACAGATTCCTGTGATTCACTATCGACATATTTCACTGTATACTCAACGCCATCCGTCAATCGACCGTAATCAGCGACAAAATCTACATTCTTTGTAACGATTTCCCCGGCTTGCGGTCCCCACGGTCTTACGTAATAGCCTTCCTTTGGTATTACGTAACCGGGTGCTGCAGGCATCCCTGCTCCTGCCGGAACCTTCACCTTGATGGCACCATTTTCGGTAACACTTGTCTCATAAGCACTGTAGTAGATGTCAGCCACTTCCTGTGCCATCTCTTTCACTGACTTATTCTCCTCGGAAACAATTCCGAAATTTCCTACGTTTCCGGGTCTGAAGGTAACTGTATATTCAGAGGCTGCATTAACATGAACCGCAGGTAACAGTATCAATGCCAGTGCCGTCAGACTGCTTACGACTTTCTTTAGAATACGCTGTTTGTTCATGTCTACTTCTCCCCTTTCTTCTTTTTGCCTGCAATCACTACCAGAACCACACCGATTGCCAATACTGCTACTGCAGCTCCCAGCATCGCTTTGTCACCGGTAACTACTGCTGCCAGAGGAACTCTCTCCTCAATGATTTCTACAACCTCCGTTAAGTATCTGGTCTCCTGCTTCTTCGTCACTTCTTTATATATGATTGTAGGCTCTGCCGGATCCTCATAGGATACTCTGAAGGCGAATCCCAACTGTCCGAAGGTATTGGAGTAATCAATGGCCTGAGAGTCATTATCCATCGCTTCCCCGTCAAAAAAGATGCTCAGCTTAACATCCCTGCTCTCTCCCTGTGCCAGCGTTGCCACCAAAAGATACCCGTCCAAAGCTCCTTCATTCATGGCAAGAATTCCTTCCGCACTGCCGCCGGCTGACTCAGCTGCGTATCCTCCCACCTTGGAATCATAAAGCACGGTATCTCCTACTGCCAGCTTGATATCGTAACCTGCACCACGCGCCTGAACCGTTGACTCCTCAAGAGCCTGCAACGCATCTGCATTCATATAAAAATCCACTGTCTTTTCATTGGCATTGACCATCGTAATAATCTGTTCCGCTGTTTCTCCGGGAGCAATTCCCTCAAAAGAGCTTCCCAGCTTCGGTGTTCCATCCTCATAGGAATCCACACCGCTGTATACCAATTCATTCTTTGTGGTAAAGGTCACAGTCGCATTCTCTTTCGCGCACACCGTCAGGCAGCTTCCCAACAGCGTAACGGTAATCATACCGATTGTTAATAATTTCTTCAACATATCTGCTCCTATCCGCGTCTTACGCGCATCCGTTCTTCACTAACGTTTCGTTACTCGGTGATAGCTGTAATATTACCGTCCCCGTCAAAGGTAGGATATACACCCCACTCAGAGGGGATGGAAGCATCCGCTGCAATCTTCTGTACCGCATCTGCTTTGATTTCCAGTATTACCTTTTGCCCGGCATAATTATTATTCACGCTCACATCCACCATCAGGCTATCCATTACGTTATCGGTAATCTCACCCGCCTTCATGGGTTTTGTATAATATAGTACCATCTGCTCCGCATCAGCATATTGTACAAACCAGTTGTTTACCTGAAGCAGCTGCCCTTCCTCACTTGTCAGTTCCGTTGCGTTTCCGGATGCGTCCTTAACATAAAGATGTATTTTCCCTGCGTCCAGCTCCGGTCGATCCTGCCAGTACTTATAAATAGTAACCCTTGTATATAACTCATATCCCTCTTTCACATTATTGGAGACGAAATAGGGCATCTCCACTTCTGCGCCCGGCATATAGTTATCAGCCGTCAGTGTCTGCTCATCCAGAGCCACACTCTTTCCTGTCAGCTCAATGCCCAGAGATTTGGTTGTAATATCCGTCTTTCCCTGTTCGGACTGTGTCCGGAATCCAGCCAAGGTTCCTCCGGCAACTGCCGTAAGTACCAGTATTCCGGCTACCCCCATCAAAATCATTTTCTTCTTCATGCTTCATTTCTCCTTCTTGAGACGCATCTACACTTCACATAATACTGAGCTTATTATAAAAAGCAACAGTCACACGAAAGTCACACGGAAACAATTTGTATCACAAATCCGCAGATAGTGTAAAACCCGTTGCTATCTTAAGAGAAACAACTTATATTATGTGTCTGATACACCATACACAAGAGAGACACTGGATTATCTATACGAATTTACGGGAAGGGCATCCTGTCAATTTCTCAGGAGAAACCGTGAGGAATATATGCTGGCTCAAAGAAATGCGCTTGCCAATCACAGGGTGGAGGAGCATTGGTTATGGAATTCTGTCTTTTCATTCACATATGTGATTTACAAATCAAGTAAGAAAAAAGAGCCGGGAACTCCCGTAAAAAAGGGAGACCGGCTCTTTTTAACAGTATTATTATTCCTGAATATTATCTACATATTCGTAGTTATCAATCTTGCTTACAATATGATGTTCATACAGTTCATCAAGTGTTTGATATCCCACATAGCGAACACCATCTACATCAAAACATTCGTCGACGAACCAATCGGTATTCGGACCAACGCCATC
>CAYOHU010000018.1:0-14843 GCA_964403845.1 uncultured Acetatifactor sp. | reverse complement strand
GCTTTTCCACGGTCTCATAAAGCATCTGTGCATTCCCGTCACGGTAAATATATCCGTTATATCCCTGTCGAACCAGATAGGGAACTGCTCCCACCATATGATTCGCCACCAGGGCACAGCCACTGTTCATGGCCTCGTTCGCCACGGCTCCCCAGCCCTCCTGACGGTCACTGGTAAGCAGGTAAATATCTGCCTTCTCCATCCGCTTTCGCACCTCTGCAGGGGTCAGATAGCCCACCGGGGTAACACAATCCTCCAAAGCATACTCGCAAAGCCGGCTCTGCACTTCCCCTTCCATAGCACCACCGCCTATGATGTCCATATGGAAGCGAAGCCCCCGCTCCTTTAAATACCTTGCTGTCTGTAAAGGCAGCTCCGGATGCTTCCAATCAATAAATCTGGCGGCCCACAACAGGTAGGGGATTTTCTCCGCTCCCTGAGGGTATCCTTTTTCTTCCAGTAATTTATCCACATCATATTGCTTTGTCTCGGGGAAATATCCCCAGCAGAACATTTTCTGCGGATAAGCCCTCACGATATGAAAATCCGATGGCACATAGGCACCGGCGCAAAGCAGATACACCCTTGCATTGCGGTAACGGGTGTGATCATGATATTTCTTCTTCAGTCCTCTGGGGGAAACAGCCTTCCATTGCCCTGTTTTGTACAGACGCTCGCTGATCCGAATAACAGGCTTTCCCTCCTGCAGGCGTTCCTCAATATAGCTCTCATCATCACAGCCGCCGAATAACACAATGTCACTCTCCCGAATCAATTGCCTGCACAGAGCCTCCTCCCTGTAGTAATAACGGACATAGCTCTCCTGATTCGTTTCCTGCCATCCCATGCGAATCCGTTCTTCCTCCATGGGCTGCGTCTGAATAAACGTAAACTGTCCTCCCGTTGCTTCACTCATGGCATTGCAAAAAGGAATCTGATGATGATTGATGTAATTGGATACAAAAGAAATTTTCATAACGTGTTTTCCTGCAATTGTTGCATAGATTTCCATCATTTTTTGATAGTTTTCCTCACGATTATGGTTTTTTTCTGCATGTTTTCTTGCATTCTTGCAGAAATTGTGTATTTCCTCAGGATGATCCCACATTTGACAAATTGCGTGATATAGGGCTTCTGCATTTTGATACAAGCCGTTATTGTTTGCATCACACGTGTTATTTATGTTCTGATTTGCTTCATAACCCGGATACAGGATTCCGTCCACACCTGCGGTGAACAGGCTGGGGATTCCGCCCACAGCAGCTGCCACGCAGGGCACCCCCAATATCATGGCTTCCCCGAGGGAATTCGGTGAATTTTCATTGGCAGAGCAGCAAACGAACAAATGGCTTTTTAAATATTGTTCTTTCATCTCTGTTGCAGACAATCTGCCCAGAAATTGTACACAGGTTTCCAATTTGGCTTCCTGTATCAGTCGTCTCAGATATTTTCCGTATGCCGATATTTTTATCCTGTCCTTTAGTGTCTCATATCTCACCAGACTGTTTCCGGCAACACAAATCTTCAAATCAGGGTATTTCTCCCGAAGCTTTGCTGCCGCAAGCAGCAGGTAATGCAGACCCTTTAAGGGATAGTCACCCTGACTTATGAAAATAGAGTGCTTTTCACATTTCTGCAGATCCCATTCTCCTTCGTAGAAGCAGGGGCGCAGAGTTTCATTCATCGCAAAATATTCTGCCCCGGGATTTAACTGCTTCACATGGAGACGGTCAAAATCCGTTCGTCCCGTCACATTCACCGCTTTTCTCAGAAGCTCGTCCTCCCGTGCTCCGCGCAGTGCAAATTTCTGTTGTTGCTCTGCCATACTGTCACGCTTCAGGATATCACGGAAGCTTCTGCTTCGCTGTATCTCCTTCGGCAGCTCCGCCATATACGCCCGGGCAATCACACTGCAGACTCCCTGAATTCCCACAAGTACTTTTTCGGGATGCGGAGCACATTTCACGGCTGCTAAGGTGTGTCCGTATTCTGTACCAAAGCAATGTATCACATCAGGCTGCACCCTATCGATGATACGGCGAAGCCGTACCTCAAGACTGCTGTCATATCGTTCAGCCCTGTCTACATCCTCATAGAATCCATAGCAATGTATTGTTCCGGCCTTTGTCTTGATTTGCTCCGCATACCCATCCAGTCTCTTCTCTACCGGAAACGCAACATGAAGCTCTATGCCGTTCTCCTGCTGCCGCGTCAGGATTACGTCAGCCAATCCGCTGAGCCACCCCTCTTTGTTGGAGCCTTCCCTGTTCAGATGTTCCGCAATCACAGGCAGCATAATATTGCACAGCCACAGTATCCGCATCTTTTTTCCCAACCTTTCCGTTAATCAAAGATCCAGTTTAAATAGGGCAGCAGTCTGATGTTTGTGTCGTAAGCACGATTCAAAAACAGTGCAAAATATCCCACATAAGCCGCTGCGACGCATACAGTCCAGAAAATCCGCCATTTCTTTTCCGGAATCCTGATGATCACACCGGGAATCAGGAAAATCTGCGTCACGATCAGATAATATCCGATCCGGGATACCTCAGGAATAAAGGAACCGAAGGTGTACACCGCCATACCCGCCAGACTTAAAAAAAAGTAAAACCGGTTCTGTAAATTATCTCTGATTGCCGTCCTGTAAAACAAAAAGCACAGCACCAACACCCCTGCACATTTTGCAATATTCGTCACGGAGAGATCCGCTTTATCAAAGGCAGAGCCCTCATAAAACGGATAAAAGAAAAAAATAATTTTCCGGTAAACATCCTTAAGCACAATCAGACTGCTCAGGAATACGCCTCCTGCAAGATACAGCCATTTGCTGCGCTTGCGTACAGACAGCCATATGGCAAACAGGTAAATCGGTATTACCACCAGTATGGATTTGTGAAAGCAGGCTGCGAACAATATCCACGCAATAAACACACCGTACTGCTTCCGCAAAACATATTTCATTGCGTATAATGCGATTGCCAATACAAAATAGTAACGCACCGAATTCAGACCGGAGAAATAGTAGCCTCCTGTCATCAATAGGAAAACGCTTGCTGCAAACCACTCTGCCTGATCGTAGAGTGCCTTGACCAGAAAAAATGCGGTGGCAATGGAAAAAAAGCCAAACACAGGCAGATAATTATCATAGCCAAACAGGGACTGGATAATCCACACCACCAGATTAAAGCCCCATTCATAGGATACATGACGGTTCTGCATAATAAGATTAAACTGGAACCTATATACCCAGTAATCATTTCCCACCGCAATACGGCACGCCGACACCCCTGCAAGCAGGACAAAAATTGCTGCTGCCACAATCCTGTTGCAGGCCTGCTGCCCGGTCAGTCTTCTCCCCGGCAGGAATCGCCCCTGCACGGGCATGATATGCAGTTTTACAGCTTCCTGATTATTTGCCAATGTCGCCAACGCGATTACCAGCACTGTCAAGGTCAAATAAACTGCCATTTTCGCTATCTTCTCCTGTCAATTATTTCACTGTCTCCGAATTCCTGTCTCCGAATTCCTGTTTCCGGTTTTTTCCCCGTTCTCCTATGATTTTCTGCCGTATAACAAATTCTTAAGCATATTATAGACCCCGGCCATCCCGGTGCTCTCTGCCATTCTGGTACGAAGGGGCTGCAGGGTCAGCATCAAAACGGCACAATAGCAGAAGCGCTCCCAAGGGCTCATATACAGTGCCGTGATTGTCTTGTGTTCCTCGTTTGATTTCCTGCGATTCTCCGCAGTCTCGGAAAAACCGCCGCCCTCATAGGATGCCAGCACCACCGGCATATATACCGGCTTTGCCCTCTCCACATAGAAGCTGTATAAAAAATGCTCGTAATCCGCTCTCACCCGATACCCGGGCTCATAGCCTCTCTTTTCAAACAATTCTCTTGCATAAATACAAGCCTGATGGCAGGGCACATTGCGGTAGCAGGCAAATCCGTTGAGCTTCGGATTGGAAGCCACCACATTTCCGCGTAGGGCATCATAGATATCCCCATAGAAAATCTTTGCTTCTGTCCTGTCACTCTCTATTTGCTCCGCAGCCTTAGTAAGCACTTCGCCATCATAAAAGTAGTCCCCGCAATTCAGGAAATACAGATACCTTCCGCAAGCTCTCTTCACCGCCTGATTCATACCGTCATAAATGCTGCTGTCCCGCTCCTCAAAGATATGGATACGCGCCTGCAGCTCTTCCCCGTAATCCTGCATTTTCATACGGAGGTTTTCCAGAGAAGCATCCACGGAGCCGCCGTCCTTAACCACCACCTCATAATCCGTATAGCTCTGTCTACGGATACTTTCAATGGTCTCTGTTAATTTGTTACCTGCATTTAGGGATACTACAATAATACTGAACATGGGCGCTGTCATTCCTCTGCCGCCTCCTTCATTCCCTCACACATGATCCTCCATGCATCCTTCATCGGAATCTCCTCAAACATCCGGTCCTTGTGCTTCAACAGAAATCTCATTGCCATGATTTTCTTCAATCTGCCGTACAGATGATGGTACAATACACCTCTGTCATAGAAAAATTTGCGATTATAGCCCTGAAACCATGTGGATTCCCGCTCTCTCTCAGCACCGATCGTCACAGGAACCTTATACACCTTCATTCCTTTTTTGATACATTCCTGTATGAACAGGCTATCCTCCCCGTTGCTGTATCTGGCTCCGCCTCCAAACAGCAGGGAAAAGGTAATATTTCTCTTGTGCACTGCCTCCGTCCTCACCGCAAAGCTGTAGGTGGGATACCTGCCGCAATTGTAGGAGCGCACCCGTCCGAATTCTTTAATATCATAGGTCTCCCGTCCGGGCATGGCCTGTACATAGAAGAGAAGCATGTCCGCCTGCGGATGCTCTTCAAACGCCTCCAGAATTTTCTTCTCATAATCCTGTACATACACAATATCCTCATCCGCGAACACACTGATGTCATGATCTGCCCGAAGCAATGCATGGGTTCTGCTCAGACCCACGCCGCGCTCCGCCATGGAAAAGCATTTCAGCGTATGTCCCTTGTATTCTATTTCTTGGTAGGCATAAGTATCTGTCTGGTTGACAATGATGGCGTCACTGTCAAGCTGCATCTCTTCTGCCAATTTCAACGGCTCTGTGTTCATAGCCGCTACCAGTAATTGCATGGTCATCTCTTTATTCCCCCATATCCGGTCATGCGATATGCTTTGATCAGGCTCTCATCTGCGTCTGTTAAAATCACGCCGATTACCCTGCAGTCCTGCACCTTTAGTTCATGGAGCACATGGGCAATCTTTTTGCCGTTGCACACACCGGCCTGCACCAGCAGGAGAATTCCGTCCGCCTCCCGCAGCTTCTCCGCCGCCTCCGGCACCTGCAAAATACCGGGAACACACACACATTTCTCATTCTCCAAAAGGGCTGCCACTGCCTTCAGATCCGTCTCTTCCTCCACGGAAGTCAGTGCAACTCTGTCACAGGTCTTCACCCGGTATGCCACATTCTCTCTTGTGCCCTTCATGAGCCTCAGCTCACCCGGTTTGCCGCAGACTGCACCCAGCGCAGGAATCCCATATCTGCAGGAGAATATCTCCGGCAGGTAGATGCCGTCGTCCATAACGAAATACAGCAGCATGATCACCAGAGCAAAAAACAACGCCAGCACCGCCCCCAGCACGCAGGCACGCAGGGTTCGGATATCCTGATCCACAGGATATACCTCCGTGGTATCCACCACCCTGATGGCATCGATCTCCTTCTGCTCCCCGGCAAAGGAAATAAATGCGCTCTCTACCGCAGTGGCCAGAAGCTTTGTCAGCTCCGGATTGGTGGTGGACACCATACTGGTGGGCATACGCAGATCGGTAGGCAGATCCGCCGACAGCAGTGCAGGAAGCTCCTGTCTGCTGATTCCGTATTCTTCCAACTGTAATCCACTGTCTGCAGCTTCCTGCCGGATTTTATCCACAAACCAGTCGGTGGTAATCCAAGTATTCCAGGAGGCTGCATTGATGTAGGTATATTCATTGCCCGTCTGCGGATCCGTACCATACTCCACATAGTATGAGGAGGTGACCCCATACTCCTGCGGTCCTCCCCAGACGTCTCTTATCAGATAGTAGCCTCCACCGACAATAGCTGCTCCCATAAGAGCAGCTATAACCGGAATCCATATCTTTTTTGCGAAGCGCAGGACCAGTAATTTCATGTCAAAGGGTTCCTTGCCGTAATTCCATTCCCACATAACGCTTCCTCCTACTCCCGTCCGGAAGTCTTCGGCGCAGACTCATGCTCAATCTGCTCCTCATTCTTCAACGCGGTAATTTGATCATTCTCAATTCCCTCCGTACTGTCCGGCCACAACAGTACCTTTAGGGTAAGAAGCATCAGCTTCAAATCCAGCCACAAAGAATAATTCTCAATATATGCCAAGTCAAGCTTCAGCTTGTCATAGGGTGTGGTGTTATATTTACCGTACACCTGAGCATAGCCGGCCAAGCCTGCTTTTACCTTCATACGGAACTCGAACTCCGGCATCACTTCCTTATACTGTTCAATAATCTCCGGTCTCTCCGGTCTCGGACCGATAAAGGACATATCTCCCTTGATAATATTAATTAGCTGCGGGAGCTCGTCCAAGCGCACCTTTCGAATGAATTTTCCCACAGGAGTGATACGGGAATCGCCCTTGGAGGCCAGTCTTGCCACCCCGTCCTTCTCCGCATCCACACGCATGCTGCGGAATTTCAGAATCTCAAATCGTCTTCCTCCGGTGGTGCATCTCACCTGTTTATACAGCACAGGACCTCCGTCATATACCTTTACCATGATTGCAGTGAGCAGCATAAAGGGGGAGGTAATCACAAACAGGAGCAATGCGCACGTCAGATCAATACATCGCTTAATAAACCGCTGTTCGATTGTCAGCACATACTCTCTGGTCAGGAAGAGAGGTGTGTCAAATAAATGCAGCTCCTCAGCCCCCTTCATAATTACATCCGTAATCTTGGGCATAATGTAGGTTCGTATGGATTGACCGTAGCAAAACTTCATGATTCTGTTGCGGGACTCCGAATCAATATCCCATATTACCACCGCATCATAGCGCTCCAGCGCCTCCGCATTGACGGCATCCACACCGGCGCTGATGTTCATGCACTTCGCCACCTCAAACTTGTCCTTACGGCTTGCAAGCTTCTCAAGAATTCCATCCACGGGTCTTTCGCCATATACCAAAAGCAGTCTTCTCGGCGGAAAGATGTTTTTATAAATCAGGCTGGCAATATTGGTCCATATCATCACCCACACTGCCTGAATGACAATCATACCGGAATAGCTTCTTACATCATAAATCTGCAAAACCATCAGAGAAAGCTGGGCATAGCTGAGCAAATCCACCATCACCGTTGCAAAAATCTGCGAGAAAATGATTTCCGTATTCTTTAGGTAGCCCACACGCATTCCACCGTACATGTTGTAGAAGAAGAACATCAGCACGGCGTAAATACATATGATCAGCCAGTGCCCCCTCTCCCAGAAGGGAAGTCTTTTCTCAACATTGGGAAAGAAATGGTTGAACCAATAGTATATATATATGGCAATCTGCACTCCGATACACACCGCAGACATACCCAGCAAAATTAATCTCTTAAAGGATTCCAGTTTTTTCACTTTTTGTTCCTCGCTTTTATTTCCATTGTGTCTCTATATTCTCCGCCTCACAGCACGCACCGCCCAAAAGCAGAAATGATATATGCTGCTCGGAACGGATAAATGCTCTGCTTTTCTGTATAGATTCCAGATTCTGCGCAAGGCCTCCAGCTTGTTGGAGGAAAGGCTTTTGCCCACGCGGCGGTACTTCACCAGATTCTCGTCCAACCCGTAGGCTGTATAGCCGTTTCGAAGCACCTTCCACCATAGAGCAGTATCCTCACTTTTGATGATGGGCATTTCCAGCATATCCTTGGGAATCTTAGCGGTATCGAACATTACCGTGGTGGTGAAAATAGTGGTATTCTTCAGCGCCTCCCGGTAGGAAAGCGTCCCGGGAACTCTCACCACCTTGCCGGTACCCTCACCATTCTCATCGGCAAACTCATATCCGGTGAAGGCAAACGCCGCCTGCTTTTCCTGCATAAAGGAAAGCTCCTTCTCCAGCTTCTCCGGCACCCACAGATCATCAGCATCCAGATAGGCAATATATCTGCCCCGTGCCTCTGCCAAGCCCCGGTTGCGCGCTCTCGCCGCTCCCATATTAGCAGGCTGCTTCAGCAATTTGATCCGGGTATCCTTTGTCTGCTCCACATAGTCTGTAATCATTTCCACTGTGCCGTCACTGCTGCCATCCTCCACCAGCAGAAGCTCCCACTCCTGATAGGTCTGGCTGCGCACACAGCTCATGGTTTCCACAATGTATTTTTCCACATTATAGACCGGCACAATAATACTGACCAATCCATCCCTGTACGTCTCTGTCATTCTCGTTCTCTCCGTTCGGCCTTCGGTCTCTCTCACCGCTTTCAGTTCTGCGTTGCCTACTCATTTCAAGGAGTCATTGTATCCGCAACAGATAGTAGCCTTCCACCTCTTCTGCCTCTGTCTCCGTATATTCCTCCAGCTCCTCCAGAGTCTCAGGCAAAATATTGCCGGGAAGCAGCACATGGGTCACACCCAGCTTGCTTGCAATATCCATGCAGTCTGTTCCGGTAACTGTGTGGCCGGCCGCAGCCTGCCCGTCCCCGGCTTCCTCCGTCTGACACATCCACGCATACAGCTCCTGTTGGTCTGTACTGTAAGTATCGTAGCTATATGCATTTAGGGAAATATCCCACATATTTCTTCCGTAGGGCAGGCGAATATTTCCATCCAGTGCACGGGCATACTCCATGATTCCCCGGGGTGCCCAAAGGGTAATGTCCGTCTCCTGTCCCTTCTCCGTAACTGCCTCCAGCACCTTCGCCGTTTCCTGACGCTGTGCGGCGGCTTTCTCTGTATCCCAAATAGTATTCCCCATCCGACCGCTGAGATAAACAATTCCAAGCAGCCCAAGGGTGATACCAAGCTGCTTCCATTTCCGTCCCTTCTGCCCCATGCATTGCTGCATCCATTCCGTCCACAGCAGGGTTCCTGCCAGCGCAAGGAAGATGGTCACGGGCACCAGATTCCAAATCCACTGATAATCATAGAATTTCGTCTGATAGCTCATCAGCATTGCCGCCGTAAGCGGGCAAATACAGCACACCGCCATCACGGTTGTATAGACACCCAACACAAAATATCTGTTTTTCAGTTCTTTTCTTGCAAACCAGTAAAGCATAAGGGCAATCAAAAGCAATGCGGCAAATTTACCGCCGGACTTATAATCCGACCATCCCGGCAATCGGGCATTTCTGATGAATTCCGTCATAGATTCCCCTCCTTGCCGTAGTCCGTATCCGGATTATGCTTCAGCAGCATCCTCTTCTGCAGGATTTCCACAAGCAGCATTCCTACCGCTGCAAGCAGGCAGGCTCCCATACCGTAAAGTGTCCACACGATGCACGCCTCCGCCAGAATGCACAGAGGCACCAGTCTCCATTTTTTCCGAAGAACCAGTCCGAAGGTATAGGGCAGCAATATTGTCATCCGAATGGAAACACCACGGAAGCCGGCATACTGCAGTGCAAATCCGTCCATTCCATACAGATAATCCCCCACCCACAAAAGCAGGGCTACGATTACCATAAAGATACTTCTTTTCCTTCCCTCCTCAGGGAACAGTGCCTTTGCCACCGTAGAAAAAGCCAGATAGCTTCCCAGCAGCACCAATACCGGAACCAATGTCCACACGACCTGCGTGGCTCCAAGTCCAAAAATATCACACACAATAGCATATAACGTTGGCAGGCATAAAAGCTTCAGGCGTAGGGGAATGCCTTCTGTATATGCCTGTCCCGTCAGTGGGTTCACCTGATAAATCCCGTCAGTGGTCAACATGCTGTTCACCGTCTCAGCCGTCATATCTCCTGTAAGATAAACCCTCTGCTCCGTCACAATCAACAAGAGCTGAAGCAGCACCATCAGACCGAAGATCAGGAGAAAGCCATGAAATTCTCCGACTGATAATTTATGGTATCTCTCCAAGCGCTGCCCAAGGGCAAGCATCACCACCGACACAAGCAGCAACAGTACAAGTCCAATTGCAAACAGCCTTACGCAATCGGAAAAAGGTCGTTCCGACACTACCGCTCCCATATGAGCCGCCTCCGCCAGACCGATTATGATCATGCCGCCCACCAGCACACTGTCTGCGTAATTCAAATCCGGCGGCAGCGTCCTTCTGTATAAAACTCTCAGGGCCCCTCTGCCCAACAGGCAGGCCACCAAAACAATCAATATTGCCTCTATCACAATCCTTATACCGCCTCTTCCTACACATACTGCCTTTAGTATACCACAAATATCTGCTCTCTCCAACTCTGCAAATACTTTTTTAAGAAATAAATAAAAACAGCCGCGACCAAATTCTCACGACTGTTTGACAGCTTTGCAGTAAAGGGTTTGTTATTATTTATCTGAATTTGCTATTTCCAATGTCTACATATCCTTGAAATCAAGACGCACCTTATCGGCGATGCGCGCTATGTATTCACTGTTTGTTGGCCTGTTTTTGCCGGACATTGCGGAATAACCAAACATTTTTTCAAAGGTATCTGCATTCCCCCGTGCCCACGATACTTCTATCGCATTTCGAATCGCACGTTCAACCTTTTGATCTGTGGTCTTGAACCTCTTTGCAATCGTAGGATACAGTAGCTTTGTAACACTACTGACCACCTCCATATCCTTCCCTGACAGCAAAATTGCATCCCGCAGATAATGGTAGCCTTTCAAATGTGCAGGCACGCCAATATCCAACATAATATTTGTGATATATCTCTCTAGTTCAGTATCTTTGACAGCAGCAATCTCCATAATGAATTCCCCTTTCATTGTCGAGCTCTGCCCTTTGCCGCGACTGTCTAAAATGATTGTATCAAGTTGTCAATGAAAAGTGAAACTATTTTCACCGCGTAAACTGACATATCCCATGTTCTTAACAGGCTCTTAACCCCTGTCATAACCGATTTTTCTACAGAGCAAGCTTTTATAACCCATTTACTCCTCCTCCCTGATCAGATAAATCGGGCGTCGCTTCACCTCCATATAGGCTTTGGCAAGATACTGTCCCAAAATACCGGTACAGAAGAACTGCACCCCGCTGGTCATCAGGATAATGCACACCAGGGAGGGCCATCCGGATACCGGATCCCCAAATATCAGCTTCCGGACCACAATAAAGATGATCATCAGGAATGCAATCACACAGAATAATACGCCAAGGAAGGAGGACAGCAGCAGCGGTGCAGTGGAAAAAGCCGTGATTCCGTCAAAGGAATACATAAGAAGCTTCCAGAAATTCCATTTGGTCTCTCCCTTGGCACGTTCTACGTTCTCAAATTCCAGCCACTTAGTACGGAAGCCGACCCAGCCGAAAATACCTTTTGTAAAGCGATTATATTCCTGCATGGACAGAATCGCATCCACCATCTGCCTGGTCATCAGGCGATAATCTCTGGCACCGTCCATAATCTCTGTCTTGGAAATCTTCTTCATCAATTTATAAAATCTTCTGGCAAAAAAGCTTCGGACCGGCGGTTCTCCCTTGCGGCTGACTCTCCTGGTTGCCACGGAATCATAGCCCTGTTCCAGATAGGAAAACATCTCCGGCAGGAGTGAGGGCGGATCCTGTAGGTCAACATCCATCACCACCACATAATCCCCTTTTGCTTTCTCCAGCCCGGCGTACATGGCAGATTCCTTCCCGAAATTTCTGGAAAAGGAAATCAGGTGCACACGTTCATCCCGTTCCCGAAGCCGCTTCACCTCCGCCACGGTTTTGTCCATCGAGCCATCGTCTATATATAATATTTCTATCTCAATATCCTTCTTCTGAAAATAGGTATCGTTTTTCATCAATTCCGTGTAGAACACTTCCACATTTTCTTCCTCGTTGTAGCATGGAACAATTACACTCAAAAGGCTCATTGGCTCCTCCCATACAAATAGCTTTTTAAGGACAGTATACTATTCTCACTCAAAATTCGCAAGGCACAACATCTTTTATGGACTTTTCGTTCTTTATAGATTATACTTGTAAGGAATAAATTTTAGAGGATGGTTGTTATCATGAATTTCTTCCGTGAATTATGCAATAATGCTGTTTTCATATCTGCCGTGACCGGCTGGTTCGTCGCCCAGATTCTGAAAACCGTCGTTTATGTGATGCTTAATAAGACCTTTGTGGTAGAACGCCTTGTGGGCGACGGTGGAATGCCCAGTGCGCATTCCGCTACGGTCTGTTCTCTGGCCACATCTGCTTTTTTTGAATTCGGTGTAGGAAGCTTTCCCTTTGCCATTTCCGCAATTTTTGCGATTGTTGTGATGCATGACGCCATGGGGGTGCGTCGGGAAACCGGCATACAGGCAAGAGTGTTAAATGAAATTATAGAGACCTTTGAGAAAATGGGGAGAAGCGAATTGTCAGCTCAGGACAAGCTGAAGGAATTTGTAGGACATACCCCTCTGCAGGTACTGGCAGGCGGTATCCTGGGCTGCATCACTGCAATAATAATGCATTTCTTAATTTATGCGTAAATGATACCCTTCTAAAAAGCAGTTCAAAGCGGCGTGTTCCTGACAATGACTTTAAGGAGAACTTATGGATTATAAAGTAGTTATGAAAAAAATAAAATTATGGTTTCTTCTCTTAGCTGCGGCAGCTTCTCTATGTGCCTGCGGGGAACAGGACGAGTTCAAAAGTCCGATTCTTCCTGGCGAGGAAACCGTTTCCTCTCAAGAAGGAGGAGGATTTCCTTCCTCCAAGGAGGAGGAATCACTTCTTCACCATGGCACAGCAGCGGAGGATGACTCAGTTCCTCCACGAGAGGGAATGGTCAGAAGCCGCTTGACCAACGAATGGGTGGAGGCGGCAACAGCCCAAATCCGTCCCATTGCAGTTATGATTCCCAATGAAAGTGCTGCAATTCCCCATTACAACCTATCTCAGGCCTCCGTGCTTTATGAGGCTGATGTAGAGGGACGTATGACCCGCTTGCTTGCTATATATGAGGGATGGCAGAATATGGAGAAAATCGGAAACGTACGAAGTCTTCGCACCTATTTTGCATATTGGTCCTTTGAATGGGATGCTTTTCTGGTACATTTCGGAGGTCCTTATTTTGTCGATGATCTGCTGGCACAGAAAACTACGCAAAACATAAATGGAATTTCAGGAGATGACGAGGCATTCTTCCGTTCCGATGACCGCGAAGCCCCTCACAATGCTTACGCCACCGGCTCCGGTATTGAGAAGGTAATCCTACGAAAGGGCTATGACCTCTCTTACCGCGGTCTCACAGAAGAGAGTCATTTCAAATTTGTCTCCAAGGCAAATCCCAACACCTTGGAGCAGTATGGTGACAAGGCTGCCAGCGCCACCTACATCGATATGTCCGGTTGCTATCCTCTGACAAGATGCCATTTTGAATATAACGAGGAAGACGGTCTCTATTACCGTTCCCAGCATCTGTCCGGCGCTCTGGATGGTCCCCATATTGATGCTGCCACCGGTGAACAGCTTACCTTTAAGAATATATTGGTCCAGAACATTTTACAGGAGGAAATAACAGATGGTTATATGGTGTTCCAGTGTCACGACACCACTCGCGACGGTTGGTATTTCACAAACGGCAAGGGTATCCATGTAACCTGGAAGAAGACCTCCGACTATGGAGCCACTAAATTTTATGACGATAACGGTGATGAAATTACTTTAAATACCGGTAAGACCATGATCTGCGTTATTGAGGACGGTGATACCTTCACCTACCGCTAGATACCTGTCAAAGTGTATCAGACGTAAATATCAAGCATGCGCCGCTGGGCGCACCATATATAACAACCCCCTGTGCTCTCACGAGTCACAGGGGGTTCACATTTTTACATTTTACCGCCAAGTCCAAGACGATTCACTGCCGAGAAGATTGCTCTCACGGAAGCTCTGGTAATATTGGAGCTGACACCTACGCCGTAGGTCACACTGCCGCTTTCGGAATCCATCAGGTGAATGTAGGCTGCGGCCTGAGAGTTTGCACCACTCTGTAAAGCGTGCTCCTCATAATCCAAAATCTTCACTCGGATTCCCAATTCCTCACAGAGACCTCTCTGAACGGCATCAATAGGACCATTTCCAATGGCTTCAAACTTCTTCTCCACACCATGATCGCTGTACACTACCGTTACGTGGGTATCAAATTCTGTTCTCATGGATTCACTGCTCAGGTCATCCATGCGAAGTCTGCGGAAGTGGATGGGCTCCTTCTGATTCAGATATTCCTTCTTGAAGCATTCCATGATCTGTTCCGGCGAAACCTCGCCCTGCTTTTCAGAAATACTCTGAATCACGTTAGCGAATTCCTTGTGCATTGCCTTCGGCAGCTTAAATCCAAAATAGGTATCCATAACAAAGGCAACTCCACCCTTACCGGACTGAGAATTGATACGTACAATGGGCTCGTACTCTCTTCCGATATCAGCAGGGTCAATAGGCAGATAAGGCACCTGCCAGATTTCGCTGCCCCGCTCCTTCAGTGCCTGTACACCCTTGTTGATCGCATCCTGATGAGAGCCGGAAAAAGCGGTAAATACCAGCTTGCCTGCATAAGGATGTCTGGGGTGGATGGGCAGCTTACAGCAGCGTTCATAAATCTCAATAATCTCGTTGATATGTTCAATGTTCAATTCGGGGTTAATTCCCTGCGAGAACATATTAT
>CAYOHU010000017.1:0-15548 GCA_964403845.1 uncultured Acetatifactor sp. | reverse complement strand
CCTGACGATCTCTCAACTCCTCATAACGCTGAATATGTGCTTTCTGCTTTGTGGAACGTGCTCTGGCTCCTCTGCGTATCCATTCCAGTTCTACGCGAAGTATGGACTGACGCTTTCTTTCACTTGCCAGCTCCATATCCTGCCGTTGGGTTTTTAGTTCCAGGTATCCCGAATAATTTGTCTGGTAACTATAAATCAAGCCCTTATCAATTTCAATTATCCGGTTCGTCACACTGTCTAAAAAATAGCGGTCATGGGTCACCATAATCAGTGCCCCTTTCCACTTTTTCAGATAGTCCTCCAGCCAATCTGCCATTTCCTGATCCAAGTGGTTTGTAGGCTCATCCAGCAAAAGAATATCTGCCGGGGAAAGCAATACAGAAATCAGTGCAAGACGCTTCCTCTGTCCTCCGGATAGCTGACCCACCGGCTGCATAAAATCCATAATCCCAAGGCGCGTCATCATTGCTTTGGCTTCACTCTCTACAGACCAACGGTTTTCATCCGTCACATTGCCCTCCAGTACACATTCCAGACTGCTCTTATCCGGCACAAATTCCGGATGCTGGGGCAGGTAACGGAGCACTACATGGTTAGCAATCGTTATGGTCCCTGCATCAGTCTCTTCCATCCCCATAATCATTTTAAGTAAGGTAGTCTTTCCTGTTCCGTTGATGCCGATGACTCCCACCTTTTCACCCTCCTGTAAGGAAAAAGCTGCATCATCAAATAATTGCCTCTCGGTATAGGACTTTTTCAGATTCTCTATATTGATTAAATTCATGCTATTGCCTCTTTCAGCTTGACTCTATATTTCTGAATACAACCCGGATTTTTCCGAATCATTAATATATATCTTAGTATGTCTCAAACCTCCCGTCAAGCTACTTCCACACCGCCTTCCATCTCTGTCATATATTTGATTTTTTGCAGCGACACTATTGTCATTTACAAGATATTGTAGTATAATGAATTTATTCACTACGACATATTGTTCGCTAACAAACGCCAAGCCTCTCACAAGGAGAGTGTGAAATACTTATGAACAGATTTGATTCCGATAGAAATGCTTATATGCTGCGTGGTTCTCTCACCCGAAAAGGGTATATGCGCTGGTGGCACTCTTTTTCAGGAGTTCAGCCGGATACCGGGGAGACGCGCACTTTTTTTGTGGAATACTTCATCATCAACCCGGCTTTGGGCGGTGACCAGCCTATTTTAGGACAGCACCCCTACTATAAAAAGAGAGGAATGAAGCCCTCCTATGCAATGGTGAAGGTCGGAGCGTTCCCTGATGCTTCCGGTAATGCCGGCAAACAGCTACACGCTTTTTATCCTATTTCCTCCCTACGCGTGGCGCAAAATCCTCTCCACATGGAGATTGAGGATTGTCTTTTCAGTGAAAACCGCATTTCCGGTTTCGTGGATGTCACGGAGGAGGAGGCAAGACACCGCTCTTTCATGACAGATGCCGGATATATGGAATGGGATTTGGAGGTACATAAAGCAATCGCCTGCCACACGGGCATGATTGCCAATCGTTTCTTTACAGCCCTGAACGCTTTGGAAAGCTTTTGGCACGGGGAGGGTATCCGCACCTTCTTCCGGGGTACCGTCATTCTGGACGGAGTAACCTATGAAGTAACCACCGAAAATTGCTGTGGCTACGCGGACAAGCACTGGGGACGAAGCTTCAATAAGCCTTGGTTGCAGCTTGCCTCCGGCAAACTGATCAGCGAGCGTACCGAAAGAGAATTAAAGCATTCCGCACTTGCCATTGACGGCTGCTGCCCCAAGCTTTTTTTCTTACCGTTACGGCGAAAGCTGATGATTCAGCTCACATATACCGGAGAAGACTATGAATACAATTTCGCCAAACCCGGAACGCTTTCCCGCTGTAAATGGAAAGTAAAAGCCACAAACAAGCGATTCCTGTGGCACATCAAGGCCCAGAACAAAACCTCCGTTATTAAGATATCCGGCTGCTGCAGGAAGGATCGAATGACAACTCTCGACTATGAGTCGCCGGACGGCGGACGTTCCAAAGCTCCGCTCTTTGCAGGCAGTGCCGCAACCGGAACCATAGAAATTTACCGCCGCATTTCCGGCGGTCTTCAATGGGTTGACACCATCACTCTTCAGGATGGGCTCTGGATCTACTGCAACGAAGTTTAAATCGTTTGTACCATTTGCATTTCCAACAAAAAGCAGCCGTTGAAATTCCTTCCGCGGAATTTCACGACTGCTTTCTTTTCATCATATGCTGTAATCCAGATTTTCCAAACACCTCTGATGCTTTTCTACAAGATCGGCTATCGTAACACCATCCACCACTTCGTTTACGGCATCGTACAGCTTCTTCCAAACCTCCAGCGTCTCACAGGTGTCGCAGCGCTCACAGGTGTCCGAATCCTCCTCCAGGCAAACCACCGGTGCCAGAGAACCTTCTGTCAACCGTAAAATCATACCCACCGTATAATCCTTCGGCTCTTTGGCAATCCGATAACCGCCTTGTGCACCCCGAACGCTTTTCACATATCCCGCTTTATTCAATATGGCAATAATCTGTTCAAGATATTTTTCGGAAATTCCCTGACGACTTGCAATTTCCTTCACCTTGATACATTCACCTGTATTGTTAAGTGCAAGGTCCAGCATCACCCGCACCGCATATCTGCCTTTTGTTGAAATTTTCATGGTCATACATCCCCTATTTAAATTCCTACTGCTTTGCCATACATTCTATCACAATCCTTACTCTTCTGTAAACATCGGAGTAGAAAGATATCTGTCCCCGGAATCAGGCAGCAACGCCACAATCGTTTTTCCGGCATTTTCCGGACGTTTTGCGATTTCTGTCGCAGCATAGAGTGCTGCTCCTGAGGTGATTCCCACCAAAACACCTTCCTTGTGCGCAATCAGACGCCCTGTAGAATATGCCTGCTCCGTGGTAACTGTGAATATCTCATCAAACACCTGCGTATTCAGCACAGCCGGCACAAAACCTGCTCCGATTCCCTGCAGCTTGTGAGGTCCCGGCTTTCCTCCCGAAAGAACCGGTGAATCCTTGGGTTCCACTGCCACAATCCTGATTGCAGGGTTCTTCGTCTTTAGATAAGCGCCCACTCCGGTAATCGTACCACCGGTGCCAACACCTGCCACAAAAATATCCACCTTACCCTCTGTATCTTCCCAGATTTCAGGACCGGTGGTTGCCGCATGTGCCGCAGGGTTCGCAGGGTTATCAAACTGTCCCAAAATCACTGCACCGGGAATGCTTTTTTCCAATTCCTCCGCCTTTGCAATGGCACCCTTCATTCCCTTCGTGCCCTCGGTCAGTACCAGCTCTGCACCATAGGCCTTCAAAAGTGTTCTGCGTTCCACACTCATGGTCTCCGGAAGGGTAAGTATGGCGCGATAGCCCTTGGCGGCTGCTACACTTGCCAGCCCGATACCTGTATTACCCGAGGTCGGTTCAATGATTGTGGAGCCCTCTTTTAAAATTCCTTTTTCCTCTGCATCCTCAATCATTGCCAGTGCTACCCTGTCCTTCACACTGCCTGCAGGATTCAGGTACTCCAATTTGGCAAGTAACGTTACCCCCTCCACATTCTGACTCTTGGCATAGTTCCCCATCCTCATCAAAGGGGTATGCCCAATTAACTGTGACGCATTTGTATAAATTCCGCTCATCATAATCCTCCGTTCCGTCGCCTTTGGCTGTCTGCTCAAGCAGAAACCTAAACGCTGATTTTTTGTTTATTTCCTAGTATTTATATAGGAATATTGTGAATTTATGATACCACGCTGTTTTGTTTCTGTCAACCATAATTTTTTTGACAAACCTATCACAACTGTCTTATACTGGTATAATTGAAACAAGATACGGATTACGCGCCATGACGCAGATAGGATATTGAGAAATGAAGCATTCTGATAATCTGAACACCATATACCGGGTTCCCTGCCTGAAGCATATAGCATTAAAGGAGCAGCCTTTGACCGTGGAGGTTCCCGGCTCCAAAAGTATCACCAACCGCGCATTATTGCTGGCTACGTTGGCTGAGGGGAAATCGGTTTTACGCGGTGTATTATTCAGCGACGATTCCCGACACTTTCTGAAATGCATCCAGGAGCTGGGCTTTAAGACCACTGTGGATGAGGATAATAAAATCATTACGGTGCACGGGCACAGTGGAAGGGTTCCCCGGAAAGAGGCTTCTCTCTATGTGGGAAGTGCCGGAACCGCTGCACGTTTTCTCACCGCATACTTAGGCATATCACACGGAACTTACCACATGGACGCATCGGAGCAGATGCGCAAACGCCCCATGGCTCCTCTGCTGAATTCTTTAACAGAATTGGGCTGTGCTATTACATATCCTCAAGGAGCTGAGGAAAAGCACGGATACTTTCCCTTCACCCTGCACGGCGATGGGTTCCGTAAAAACGAAATCTCTGTAGACATCGGTCACAGCAGTCAGTTTTTGAGTGCCCTGTTAATCTCCTCCTGCCTCGCAGATGATGATTTTACTATTAAGGTAGAGGGCGATCATGGTATGGCATATATTGAAATGACCTGCAAAATGATGGAGCAATTCGGCGTCCTGACTCACAAAGCAGCAGCCGACACGTTCATCACACCCAAGGGACAGTCTTACCGCGCTTTGCACTATCAGATTGAGCCGGATGTATCGGCTGCCTGCTATTTTTATGGGATGGCACCCTTATTACACATTCCTGTTCTTGTACGGCAGGTGCACTTTGATTCCCTGCAGGGAGATGTAGCATTTCTGCATATCTTAGAGCAAATGGGATGTACTGCCACGGACACAACGGATGGGATTGTGGTGAAACCTCCCGTTTCACATGCTTACCACGGGGTAACAGCAGATATGTCTGCCTGTTCGGACCAGGCAATTACTCTGGCGGCAATTGCCCCCTTTGCAGACAGTCCCACCACCATCACAGGAATCGGTCATATACGCTATCAGGAAAGCAATCGCATTCAGGCTATCAGCACCGAATTAACCAAGATGGGCATCCGATGTGAGGCGACGGATACCACCATCACTATTTACCCGGGAAACCCTCATCCTTCCCTGGTAGAGACCTATGATGACCACCGCATGGCAATGGGCTTCTCTCTGATAGGCTTGCGTAGCGAAGGTATCTGCATCAACAATCCCACCTGCTGCCGCAAAACCTTTGAAAACTATTTTGAAGTACTGGATGATGCAGTGTCTTCTCTGAGGCATCCGTCATAGTAAAGCTTCTTCCAAGCAAAAGCCGCGCTCCGTTTTGGGACTTACTCTGTCCTCAGCGGAGCGCGGCTTTCATCTACTCTTCTATTATGGTCTCTGTCCCATACCACCCTCGAGGGTAATGGTTTCACCGGACATATATTTAAAATCAGGAGACGCCAACTGTACACAGACACGCCCGATTTCCAACTCAGAATCCCCGAAATGACCCATGGGAGGCATATGTACATTGGCCTTGAACGCATCAGGATATGCTTTCTCAAACTGCTCCAGCTGTGCCGTCCATGCCAGAGGACAAACGATATTCACATTGATACCGTCCTTGCCCCACTCGGTAGCAGCCACACGGGTAAGCCCACGGATTCCTTCCTTGGCAGCAGCATATGCACACTGACCATAATTACCGAACAAGCCTGCACCGGATGCAAAATTAATGACGGAGCCCTTTGTTTTTGCAAGATAGGGATAGCATGCTTTCATGTAGTAGAAGGTTGCATACAAGCCGGAATACATTGCCAGATCAAACTGCTCTGTAGTATGTTCTGCCAATGTTACACCGGAAGCTGAAGCCTGTGCATTGTTGATCAGCACATGGATGTCGCCAAAGGTGTCAATGGTCTGCTTCACCACATTTGCTACAACTGCTTCATTGTCCGCACCTGCGTTCACGTCCGCCTGTATCACAAGCACCTTAATCCCATACTTTTCTTCCAAATCTGTCTTTGCGTCCTCCAGCTTTTGTACATTACGTCCTGTAATGACAAGATTTGCGCCTTCCTTCGCATATGCGGTAGCGATACCATAGCCTATGGAGCCACATCTGCCATCGCTGAGCACAGCCTTCCCCGCACCTGTAATAATAACTGTTTTACCTGTAAAAAAACCCATAATCCATCCTCCTGATATAGTGAATCTGCAACATTTCCACATAAAACATTACCACTTTATTACAATTCTTGCAATCCTATTCAGTCGAAATTGCGCTAAATTATTCTATTCTTAACGCAATCACCGAATCCTTTTTGGCTGCCTTCTTCACCGGAAGCAATCAGCCGGGAAGGATATTACTTATATAGGGAAGGAAAATCATTCAGAAAAGGATTCCTATATCTCATCCCGATCCGGAAGCCTCCGGTACACCACACACCACATGGTGATAAAGCAGACCAAACCCTTCCCTGAAGAAAATCCTCTTTCATATCACATCATTTCCTACTTTCATTTCTCTCTTTTGCGGTAGCTTACAAAGGCAAATCGTTTGCTGTCAGGAGCCCATGAATTAACATTGATGGTTCCTTGCCCACCGAACAATTGAATGATTGTTTTCACGTCGCCACCATCCGCAGACATCAGACGGATTTCCACGTTCTTATTCGGCACATGATCGCCGGCCTCCACATCATCCTGATGGTACGCCAGCATTACCACCTTTTTCCTGTCGGGAGAGACATGGGGAAACCAAGTATTCCACTCCTCATCAAAGGTCATCTGCGTCTGTTCGCTTCCGTCGGCCTTCATGCGCCATGCCTGCATTCTTCCCGTGCGAACCGAATTGAACCAAATATACTCTCCCGAGCTGTCATACTCAGGACCGTCATTCAGACCGGGAGCAGACGTTAAACGCTTCTCCACACCGCCTGTCACGGGAATGGTATAAATATCATACTCTCCATTCCTTTCCGCACAGTAGGCCAAAGTACTTCCGTCCGGTGACCATCCGTGAAGATAACTGGGGGCAAGAGGTGTCACCAATCGCGGCTCAGAAACGGCTCCGTCCTTGCCGGCAAATGGAATCACATAGATTCTGGAACGACCGTCCTCCCTGACATTATGGCTGACAGCAATTGCACTTCCGTCAGGAGCAAGGACATGATCATTATTGCAATTTACCACATGACCAGTCGGAATCTCTTCGATATTGCCGCTTTCCAAATCATATTTATAAATGTGACCCTTACTGTTATAGGTCAGATATTTGCCGTCCGCCGACCAGTTGGGTGCTTCAATGACATAATCGAATTCCGCCAGCACCCTGCGTTCTCCTGTTTCGATATCATATACCTCCAGCAGGGACTCATCATTTTTTCTCGCCCAGTCGTATTCCCTTCTCTTTTCAAAGGGATATACCACACCCCAGCTTTTTCTGAGACGATCCATCAGCTCCATAATCAAAATCGTCTCTGCATGGGGCATTTGCTCACATTCCGTCAGCCCTGCCTCAATGGCTTTCTGACAGGCAAGAACCTCATACTCATAGCCATTTACAATTTGAGGCGGTGCGATAGTCTCCACCGGCTGTCCGTTTTCGTCAAACACCTGAAGCTTCTCCAGATTATTCAGATTCGAGACCTCAATATAGCCCTTGGTTCCGTTAATCTTACCCTCGTTTCTGGAGCCGGACACCATGGAGGTACGCAGGAACGCCTGTCTACCGTCTCTATACAGAAGCTCTATATGATCCGTGGCATCCACACCGGTCTCATACCTGATACAACGGCTCTTCACAGAGGCAATATCATCGCCCAGAAACATGGAGGCAAAGGTAAGTGTATAGACTCCCAAATCCAGCAACGCACCACCTGCCAATGCCGGATCATGCAATCTCTGCACACGGCTAATGGGAACGGAGAAATCCGCTTCCACGGAATCCACCTGTCCGATTCTGCCGGACGCAAGCATATCCCGAAGGATTTGCACGCCGGGCATATATCTCGTCCATATTGCCTCTGCTACAAATACACCCTTTTCCTCCGCCAGTGCCATCACATCCTTTGCCTGATCTGCATTTGCGGTGAATGCCTTTTCCACAAGAATATTTTTCCCATGCTCAATACAAAGCAGCGCATTTTCGTAGTGCATTGCGTGCGGTGTCGCAATATAAATCAATTGAATCGCCGGGTCTGTTACCATTTCTTCATAGGAACCATACGCCTTCGCGAAATTCCATTTTGTTGCAAATTCCTGTGCTTTCTCCGGGCTTCTTGATGCAACCGCGTATGCTTCGACACCATACTCGCCAAGCCCATTGATTGCCGCAGCCATCTGCGCGGCAATTTTGCCAGCCCCCATAATTGCCATTTTAAAGTTTTTTGCCATTGTCCTTCTCCTTTCGTTCCTGTTCACCATTTAAGTAATTGTGAATCATGAAATGAATCAATACCTTTATTATACTAAATATCTGTGTCTATGGCTGTATTTATATCGGACAGATTTTCCACCTCGAAATGAACTCTGAAATATTTCTTATTATATACTTTATAAAAGTTGTCTGCGATACGTCCCGTAATCATTTCTACCTGTTCGTCTTGAACATTCATCAGGATTATCACAAATTGTTCACTGCTGAAGCGTGTACTGACATCTACAGAGCGGAGCGATTCCTGAATGTTCTTCTCCATATATATCATCACCTGCTCTCTTTCCTCGATATATAAGGTTCTCTGATTCGTTGCTTCCACCGTTATCATCACAATCTGAATGGTGTAATCATAACGTTCTCCCAAATGCCTGATATAATCGCACACCTTGGCAAACTCCCGATATTCCAAGCTGAAGGTTCCGTCATAAGCCCCCTGCTGTTTCAAATTGTACACCAGTCTCTTCATATCAACGGAAGCAGCCTGCTGTGAATGGTTTGCTTCACTATTATAGAAGTAATACCCACATTTTCCGCTTTGCTTTACATGATACAATGCTCTGTCCGCCCTCTTTATCACCTCTTCCAAGGTATCCTCCGGCTCCGTCATGCATAAGCCGATGGAAAGGGAAGACACGGACAGATAGGGATTTCCTTCTTTTTTCAATTCATAGTCATCCATAATCCGTTCTATCGTATCAATCACCGTCTGCTTATCCACACCAATCATATAATATAAGAACTCATCACCGCCCAGCCTTGAAATGACAGCATTCTGACCATACTGCGACAAGACCTCACCAACAGTCCTCAGCGCATAGTCACCTGCCAAATGTCCCATGGTATCGTTGATACGCTTTAGATTATCCAGGTCAATAAATGCCAGACACCCCGGCTTCTCCCTCATGACCTGTGCGACCTCACTTTCCCCCGCTCTTCTTCCCAGCAATCCGGTCAGCTGGTCAACAGACTCCGCTTTTTTAGCCTCCTCCTCTATGTTCTTCATAATCTGCTCTATTAATATAGTGCTTTCCTTCGAAAAGATATTCTGTCCATCGATTTTATCAAAATCAATCGATAGCTTTCCCTCATCCAGCAATCGTACAAACGCGTCCAAAAAGTTCGGATCAAACTGCGTTCCCCGTCCATCTATTAATTCCTTGCGAATGATTTCCGGTGACATACTATCCCTGTAAACCCTTTTGCTGCTCATGGCATCATAAGCATCCGCAATGGAAATGATTCTGGCCACATCCGGAATATGCTCTCCCTCCAGTCCGCATGGATATCCCTGTCCGTCGAACCTTTCATGATGATATCGGGCTCCGGCATCCACATCATCAATAATCTTGATGTCTTTTAAGATATCTCCGCCCAACATAGTATGCGACTGAATCATGGTAAGCTCTGCATCCGTTAGCTTGCCCGACTTATTCAGCACCTTATCAGAAAGCCCCACCTTGCCGATGTCATGTAAAAGAGCTATATATTTCAGATTCTGTACCTCTTTGTCCTTCCAGCCGACTGCCCTTGCAATCATGGCACTGTATTCCGCCACGCGAACGGAATGGCCTTTGGTATAACGATCCTTTGCCTCTATCATTCTGGCAATGGTGGAGATAATCTCAAAGGAAAGCTGCTCAATCTGACCGGTCTTGTCATTTACCTTCTCCTGCAGATTTCTGCTTAAATCCTCCAGGCGCAGACTCCTGTCAATTCGATGCAGCATAATTTCCGGAACAAACGGCTTCCCAATAAAGTCCACTGCTCCCATTTTCAGACCCTTACTCTCACTCTCCGAATCCATATTAGCAGACAAAAATATTATGGGCACATCTGAATTTTCTTCTAAGCTCCGGATTCTTTCATAGGTTTCAAATCCATCCATATCAGGCATCATAATATCGAGTAACACCAGATCCACCGAATTGGTCAACAGGTACGACAATGCTTTTTCTCCTGAGCTTACCAAAATCAGCCTGTATTTGTCCTTCAGCACGTTCTCCGCAATTTTTAAATTTTCCGCAGAATCATCTACAACTAATATTGTCTTCATCTTTCCCCCGTCTTATCTCCTTTTTCTATTACTAATTTTACCTTATATAGCTGCCGAAGGAAAGGAAAATTTTAAATTCCTTCGACATATGAAGGAGCAAAGCAGAATCCTTACAGCGTCTGTAAGTGTTATTCGGAGTCTTCCTGTGCTATTATTTGACTATAAATGATAGGAGGCATTCGCATGAAACCCATTTTGAATATTGAAAATTTAACAAAAAGCTATGGCAATATGCCAAATCAGACAAAGGCACTGAACGGCATCACCTTTCAGGTGATGCCGGGAGAATTTCTCGGCATTATGGGAAGCAGCGGTTCCGGTAAATCCACCCTGCTCAACTGTATTGCAACTGTGCTTCAACCCACAGGCGGAAGCATTCAGGTGGAGAACAAGCCCCTGAAAAATCTCAAGGGAAAGGCTCTTGCAGAATACCGCGGTCAAACCGTGGGATATCTGTTTCAGAGCTTCGAGCTGCTGGATAACCTGACCGGACGAGAGAATATCCTGCTCCCCACTTCCTTACATGGAGTTCCGGAAGCAGAAAGCTGCAAACGTCTGTCTCAGTTGGCGGAATATCTGGAGATCACTGATGTTTTGGACAAATTCCCTTCCAAAATGTCCGGCGGTCAGCAGCAGCGTGTGGCAGCAGCAAGGGCACTGATCCTAAGCCCGAAAATGATACTGGCTGACGAACCTACGGGCGCATTGGACTCTAAGAACGCCAGAAGCCTCATGGAAAAGCTGTCCGGTCTCAACCGAGACGAACAGACTACCATCCTGATGGTGACCCATGATTCCAATGCAGCCAGCTTCTGCAAACGTATTCTGTTCATTCAGGATGGCGTAATCTTCCATGAGCTTCGGCGGGAAGACGAAGACCGACAGGAATTTTACGAACGCATTCTGAAGGTGATGGCACAGCTGGGGGGAGGGAGTTCCAATGTTCTCTAATCTGATTTTCCGAAACAGCCGACGCAGCCGAAAGGAAAACGGACTGTTTTTTAGCTCTCTGGTAATTTCTATTATTGCCTTTTATATGATTCTTTCCATCTCCACTCAGGATGTGATGCTCTTCTTGAAGAAGATGGAAAGTAACGCCGTTGACAAACTGTTGCTTCTGATTCCTGCCTTTTACGGAATGACTCTGGTTATCCTTTTCTTTTTGACGTATTTCGCCTGTAAGTATCAGTTCGAGCACAGACGGCATGAATTTGGTGTTTATCTGATGCTGGGAATGCCCAGAAGCAAGCTGTTTGGTATGCTTTTAGCCGAGGACTGCCTGACCAGTGTCCTCGCTCTGCTCATGGGCTTACCCATTGCTGTGGCGCTTTCCGAAATCATCAGTCTTGTCACTGCCAAGCTGGTAGGTATGGGAATCATCGGTCATCAGTTCTCCTTTTCATGGTCGGCAATCGTATGGACCCTGACGGGCTTTCTGACCATTAAGCTGGCTGCGCTCCTGATTCTGAGTGGGAAAATCAGCCGTCAGGAGATTGGCACTTTGCTGTCCCAGCCTGCAAATCGCTCCAAAAAACAAATGCCTTCCGCTCTCTATGGTCTGGCAGCTGTATGCGGAGGTGTGATGTTGGCAGCCGCATACAGCATGGCGATTCAGGGAATTTCATGGACAAAGGTACGTATGATGGGGCTGACCTTACTGTTGGGTTTGTTCGGAACGATACTGCTCTTTTACGGAATGCGTGCACTGATTGCTCTGATTGTAAAGGAAAGTAAGAAAAACAAATCGCTTCACGTATTTACCTTCCGACAGATTCAGGAAAATGTCATTCAACAGTCAAACTCCATGGCAATCAGTTCCCTACTGATTCTGGCAGCTCTTTGCTGCTTTGGTGCCGGCATGGGAATTGCAGGAACGAACACTCTGTCTTCCGACCATGTCATCGACTATACCTTTGAAGATCATAATACCGAAGCTTCGGAGAAGGTTCTTCCGAATATTCTTGCCACCCTGAAAAAGAACGGGTTAAGAGAGCAATTTTCTGAGCTTTTTGAAATGAAGGTTGGGCATATCCGCACCGCAGAGGATTACAGCAACGCCTTCCGCATGGATACTGTGACGAATGCTCTGAGCAGCTTACCTCAGTCGGAGGACCGGGATATCCTTCTGGAGAATTTGGGAAGTTCCACATACCCCCATTTGCTCTGCTTGTCGGACTATAATCGCTTACTGGAATTATCAGGCAATCCTACCCTTTCCTTAAGTGCAGAGGAGGCTGCTGTTTATATGGATTCCGACTTTACGACCCAAAACCGTACCGCCATGCTGAACAGCATATTTTCCGGGCATCCGGAAACCAAGCTGGCAGACAGTCCCCTTTATCTTACGGGAGAGGTTCAGTCTGTGAATTTGATTACGGACCGTTCCATCACCTTATCCTTTGCATTGATTCTCCCGGATGAGGCATTTTTCTATCATACTCAGGGAATGTACGATACTTATGTCAATGCAGTGTTCAGTGAGCAGGCTCTTAAGGGCAACAGCCTTATGACCGCTTATTCCGGACTCAACGAAAAGCTGGATGAGACCGGGATTGAATACGAAAGCTATCTTCAGAATATCGGACGACAGCTTTTCTATACTGTAGCATCCAGCTATATTACCCTCTATCTGGCAGCTGTATTTTTGGTAGTCGCCAACACCATCATAGGTATACAGTTCTTAATGAGCCAGCAGAAAACAGGGCGCAGATACCGGACTCTGATTCGTCTGGGCGCCACTTACGAAGCCCTTTGCCAATCCGCCGGAAAGCAAATTGTGTGGTTTATGGGACTTCCCGTATTGGTTGCGGCTGTCAGCAGCCTGTTTGGTGTCAGAGCAATGTTTACGGGAATACTCCCGTCACCAACCTCGGAAACAATATTTGAAATGCTGCGTGTATCTGCTACTATGATTTTGCCGCTTTGCGTGATAGAATACATTTATATGAGAGTGGTCAAGCGCTCCAGTAATCGCTATTTGCTGACACTGATGCAGCCGCAGAGAGAAGAATAATTGAAAATTAACGGGAAGGAGGTGCTGTCATGAAAAGAATTGCTGTTGTGGAGGATGAGATTTATATGCGGGAGGAGCTCTGCAATATGCTAACAAAAGGCGGATATCTGGCTGAGGCCGTCACGGAGTTTGAAAATGCCGCCGGTTTTCTGACAGCCCTCAGTCCTGATCTTGTCATTTTAGACCTGAATTTACCGGAAATCAGCGGATTTCAAATCTGCCGGGAGCTAAAGAGCAAAACCTCCATCCCCGTCCTGATACTGACCTCCAGAGATCAGGTAAAAGATGAGCTGCAGGCCTTCCGGCTTGGCGCCGATGAATATTTGACGAAGCCCTGCCGAAGGGAGCGGCTTCTTGCCAGAGTATCCAATCTTCTGAAGCGGTATGAGGGGCGTAACAACCTCATAGAGGGACCGGGCTTTCTGTTAGACCGGCAGACCTATACGCTTTATATTCATAACAACTCCGTGGTACTGCCCAAAAATCAGGGAATTCTGCTGGCTGCACTTTTATCCGGAGGCGATGTTCCGGTCACAACAGAGCAGCTTTGCATGGCACTGTGGGGAACTACGGAATACATAGACGAAAATGCCCTGCAGGTTAACCTGACCCGGCTGAAAAAGACCATGTCCGGTCTTGAGATGCAACAGCGAATCGTTGCTGTTCGGGGAATGGGCTACCGTTTAGAAACGGAGGTGTCTCTATGAAGCATTTTCTGCACATGATAGAACGGCACTACCTCTGGCTTCTGTTGCTGCTTGGGGTGGATTCCTTTTGTGCTGTCATTCTTTGGATTTCCGACATTCAGGCATTTCAGGCCTTGATTGGATTAGTAATTTTGGCAAGCCTCCTCCTTTTTACAGGAATCCTGCTTGTATTACACAAGAAAGAGACCAGCCACAGGGAATTATTTGAGCTCTTCCTCAGTGATCCCACCCTCTGTAATGAGGAGCGCCTGCTCAACAGCATCAGCCGGGAAGAAGGTGAGGTCATCCGGCTTCTGGCCACAGTTTTACGGGAATACCGAACCGAAAGCAGCAGCATGACGGATGCCTTGCTGGACTATGAAGAATATGTGGAGGGCTGGGCACATGAAGCCAAAACCCCCCTGTCTTTACTGACTATGCTTCTGGACAACCGAAGCGACGAAATATCACCTTCCCTGCAAACAAAGCTTAATTATGTCCGCAGTCAGCTTCAGGAAGATGTCACGCAGATACTGTACTATGCCAGATTGAAAAGCAGCACAAAGGATTATCGTTTTGAAAATTTCAATCTGAAGAACTGCCTTGATGAGGTTCTGGAGGACTATGCCCCGCTGTTAGAGGAAAAACAATTTGTAATTCTCAACAAACTGCAGTCAGAGACTGTGTATACAGACCGGCGAGGACTACAGTTCATGCTGGGGCAGATCATAAGTAATGCCATCAAATACAGCAGCGATAGTCCCGTACTCACGATTTCCATGACACACTCTGACACTGCAGAGGTTCTTTCCGTCGAGGATAACGGCATGGGTGTGAAAAAGTATGATTTGCCGTATCTTTTTCAAAAGGGCTTTACCGGGGATTCCACCGACAGCAGAAAGAAGGCCACCGGAATGGGGCTTTACCTGACCAAAAAGATGGCTGATGATCTGCACCTTCATCTTGATGTAGCCTCCCGGTGGGGTATGGGCTTCCAAATATTCATTATCTTCCCCACCTGATTCCCTCCTGCCGCCGGCATGGCATCCTTTGTTTCTATCTATTAGACATTCCCGAAACGCGTTATGTGACAAAACCTTCTATTTGTGTATACAAAAATGCCGAAGTCCTGCTTAGCCTCTGCAAAGCTCCTCTCTTAACACTATTGAACATTTACCTCTAACAGGATTAACAAAGGTTACCTAATAATCCACAAAATTATAATGCCTCACGAAAACCTTATTTGCCAGAGTAAATTCCAGCCTAGCATAATTCATAGCTTTTTAACTTTATAAATCATATTTTGATACAGTGTGCGGCTGTTTTGCGTAGCTTCAGGCTTTACCGTACATCTCTTCCAGCTCGTGTTGGATTTCCTCTGCTCGGACAATCT
>CAYOHU010000016.1:0-16130 GCA_964403845.1 uncultured Acetatifactor sp. | reverse complement strand
TGGGCAGATGCTGAGGGCATACACGCTCACATTGTCCACAACCCACACAGGCACTCGCCGCTCCGAAGGTCTTAATCAGGTTGCCGTAGTAGGTGCCCTGAGGCGTCCAGTCCTTCTCTTTGATTTCCTGCTTGTCCGCATTATACAGGGAGAAATATTTGGGAATGGCAATATGCATGGGACAGCCTTCCGTACAATAGGAGCATCCTGTACAGGGAATGGTAATATTCCCGTTCATAATATTCATTGCCTTGCGAATCCGTCTCTGCTCCTCTTCATTCAAAGGCTTACAATCTTCCATATAACCTGTATTGTCCAGCAGCTGTTCCATATCGCTCATACCGGAAAGTACCATCATTACATTATCCAGACTTGCAGCAAAACGAATCGCCCAGGAGGAAACGGACATATCGGGATGATATTCCTTAAATACTTTCTCTACCTCCGCAGGCACCTTTGCAAGGGTTCCTCCCTTTACGGGCTCCATAACGATAACAGGTACTCCGTGTCCGGTTGCTACTTCGTAGCATTTCCTTGCCTGAACACTCTCACTTTCCCAGTCCAGATAGTTGATCTGCAGCTGTACAAATTCCATCTCAGGATGCTCTGTCAGTACTCTGTCCAGCAATTCTGCGTTATCATGGTAGGAAAATCCGATATGCTTTACCAAACCCTGATTCTTCTTCTCTACAATCCAGTTGAAGCAATCATACTTATTATAAATCTCGTAGTGATGCGCGCCAATATCATGCAACAGATAATAATCAAAGAAGGTTACGCCTGTCTTCTCTCTTTGCTCGTTGAAGATACGGTCACGGTCCTCCATGCTGTTGATAAAGCTTGCATGAAGCTTCGTTGCCAGGGTAAAGCTGTCTCTGGGATGACGGTCAACCAACGCTTCCTTCACAGCATTCTCACTCCGAAAACCACAATACATCCATGCCGTATCAAAGTATGTAAATCCTCTCTCAAGAAAGGTATCCACCATTTTCTTGGTAAGCTCGATATCAATTTTGGAACCGTCATTAGCATCCAGCAGAGGTAATCTCATCATTCCGAAACCCAATTTCTTTGCACTCATTGTCATTCTCCTTTTCCTAATCGAACATGATAGGATTAGTATACCATATCCGAGAAAAAGAAGATACCCTAAAGTACTATAAAACTATCTTTTTTCTACCCAACCACAAAGGTCAATTCAGCACTGACCACCACTTTCCCGTCTACGCTGGCAACGGCTTCTCCGACTCCTACGGAGCCCTTCTGTCTGATAATTTTGGTCTCAAGGCGTACTTTATCACCGGGAACAATCTTCCCCTTGAACCTACATTTGTTGATGCCGCCAAAATAAGCGGTCTTTCCCCTGTTCTCTTCCATGCTTAGAATTGCCACAGCCCCTACCTGCGCCAGGGCTTCCACAGTCAGAACACCGGGCATTACAGGCTCCTGAGGAAAATGACCTTGAAAAAAATCCTCTCTGAAGGAAACACATTTATACCCCACCGCACTTACACCCGGCTCATAATCCTCAATATAATCAATCAATAAAAAAGGATGCCTGTGAGGAATAATCTGCTCCACCTCTTTAATTCCTAATCTCATTCCGAAACCTACCTCTCGTACCTCTTAACACAAAGTGTTGCATTGTGTCCGCCGAAGCCCAAGGAATTGCTTAAGGCATAATTTACCTCCTGCCGCAGGGGTTCACCGATACAATACTCCAAATCACATTCGGGATCTGTTTCCACAGTACCTGCCGTCCGGTGAATGAAACCATCCTCAATAGATTTCACACAGGTAATAAACTCCACCCCACCGGCCGCTCCCAACAGGTGACCAATCATGGACTTTGTCGAATTTATTTTCACCTTGTACGCGGCATCTCCCAATGCCAGCCTGATTGCTCTGGTCTCGAATAAATCATTATGATGGGTACCGGTTCCGTGAGCATTGATATAATCAACCTCTTCAGGTGTAATACCTGCTTCCTCCATTGCCAGAGTCATCGCCTTCGCTGCGCCACTTCCATCCTCTGCAGGGGATGTAATATGGTATGCATCACAGGTGGCGCCGTAGCCTGCCACCTCAGCCAGAATTCTGGCTCCTCTTGCCCTTGCATGCTCCAGCTCCTCCAATACCACTACCCCCGCACCTTCACCGATTACAAAGCCACCTCTGTCCTTGTCAAAGGGAATCGATGCACGCAGGGGATTCTGAGCTGTTGTAAGTGCTGTCAATGCAGAAAAACCCGAAACACCTATGGGTGTAATGGAACTCTCGGTTCCTCCCGCCAGAATGACATCCGCATCGCCGTACTGAATTGCACGGAATGCCTCCCCGATGGAGTGCGTTCCTGTTGCGCAGGCTGTCACCACATTCGTGCATTTTCCTTTACATCCAAAGTGAATTGCCACGTTTCCTGCTGCCATATTGGTGATCATCATGGGAACCATAAGGGGATTTACTCTGGAGGGACCTTTTTCCAAAAGCTTACTATGCTCCCTCTCCATGCAGCCAAGGCCTCCGATGCCGGAGCCGATTATGACTCCCACCCTATAGGGATCCTCCTTCTCCATGACAATTTCCGACTGTTCCATCGCCTGAACAGCTGCAGCAACAGCATACTGAGAAAATGGCTCCATACGCTTCGCTGCCTTGAAATCCATAAAATCAGCAGGATTAAAATTCTTAACCTCTGCCGCAATTTTTACCTTATACTCTGTGGTATCAAATTTTGTAATCTCATCAATTCCAACCTTGCCTTCTTTGATTCCGCTCCAAAATTCCTCCACATTATTACCGATAGGTGTCACTACCCCCATTCCGGTCACTACCACTCTTCTTTTCATGCTCTTCACTCCTATCCAAGTCACGTAGTTCTTCCCTCTGACACTCACATCACCATACCGCCATCAACATGAATCACCTGACCGGTAATATATCCCGCCTGCTCCGATGCCAGAAAAACTGCCAGATTGGCAACATCCTCAGGCTTTCCGAAGCTGCCCAACGGGATCTGTTTCACAGCCTCTTCTCTGACCTTTTCCTCAAGGATGCTAGTCATATCAGTCTCTATAAAGCCCGGGGCAATCGCATTGACCGTGATCCGTCTGCCGGCAAGCTCCCTTGCAGCAGCCTTGGTCAACCCGATAAGGCCTGCCTTGGATGCCGAATAGTTCGCCTGACCGGCATTTCCCGTAACACCGGACACAGAAGACATATTAATGATGCGTCCGCTTCTCTGCTTCAGCATTTGGCGCGAGGCAAAACGCATGCAGTGGAAGCTTCCGGTCAGATTCGTATTGATCACCTGTTCAAAATCGGACTCCGACATTTTCATCAATAATCCGTCTCTGGTGATTCCTGCATTATTTACAAGAATATCTATCCTGCCATATTGTTGGATGATATTCTGAAAAAATTTCTCACACGCGTCAAAATCAGACACATCGCACTGATAAACGCCTGCCGTACCGCCCATTTCTTCGATCTCTTTCCGCACACTCTCCGCGCCTTCTACGGAACCGTTGTAATTGATTACCACCGTTGCTCCCTCTTCTGCCATCCTCAGAGCCACTGCTCTTCCGATACCTCTGGACGCCCCTGTTACGATTGCCACCTTACCTGCTAACATATTGATTCTCCCAACTGCTTAGCGACCTTAAACACATCCCCGAAGGTCTCAATATTATATACCTGCACCTCTCTGTTAATTTTTCTGACAAATCCCGTCAGAGTCCTGCCGGGACCGATTTCCACAAAGGTGTCCACTCCTTCTGCAATCATATTGCGGACACTCTGCTCCCAACGGACACCGGATGACACCTGCTTTGCCAGCAATTCCTTTGTCCGGCTTATATCATACACATAGTCTGCCGTTACATTGGTCACATAAGGAGTGTGGAGAGGGTTTAATGATACCCCATCCAGCTCCGCACCTAATTTGATACCTGCTTCTGTCAATAATGGAGAGTGAAAAGGTCCGCTTACCTTTAAAGGTATCACTCTTCCGGCTCCTGCCTCAACAAGCCTTCCGGAGGCATCGGAAACCGCTTCCCGATATCCCGTAATTACAATCTGACCGGGACAGTTATAATTTGCAATGGACACCCCTTCCATTTCCCCGATGACCTTCTCAATCTCCTCTCCGGTCATACCAAGTACAGCTGCCATGGAACCCACTCCTTCCGGTACAGCCTCCTGCATCAGAAGTCCCCGTTTCCGGACAAGACGAATGGCATCCTCCTCCTGCATGCCGCCCGCAGCAACGATTGCACAGTACTCACCCAGACTCAGACCCGCTGTCACATCCGCCGTTATCCCCTGTTCCTTTACCACTCCGGTCATTGCCAGACAGGTAGTTACCAGAGCTGCCTGCGTATACTCTGTAACATCCAATTTGTCATTTTCCTCAAAGCATAAGGCTTTCATATCCAGCTGAAGCAATTCTCCCGCTCTGTCAAACAACGCTCTTGCCGCCTGACTGTTCTCGTAGAAATCCTTCCCCATGCCCACTCTCTGAGCTCCCTGACCGGGATAAATAAATGCAATTCTATTCATACCTGTTTGTTCCTTTCAACAGCTCTTCCGCCTGCCCTGTCAGCCGTTCCAGCAGCTCCCTGCAGGTGCATTCCTCCTGAATCAGACCTGCAATCTGTCCGGCCATAATACTGCCGTTTTCCGTATCTCCCTCGACAACAGCCTTACGCAATGCACCTAAGGTCAGCAGTTCCAATTCTTCCGGGGAAGCTCCCTCCTGCTCCCTTTTTAAGTATTCCTTTACCATTTTATTTCGAATGACACGCACAGGATGTCCGGTACTTCTGCCCGTTACCTTCGTGTCAATATCCTTCGCCTTCAGCACATATTTTTTGTAATTATCATGTATGTTACATTCCTTTGCAACCAAAAAAAGAGTTCCCATTTGTACGGCTTTTGCTCCCAGCATAAATGCTGCGGCAATGCCTCTCCCGTCTCCAATCCCGCCTGCGGCGATAACGGGAATACTTACTGCATCCGCAACCTGGGGAATCAAAGCCATGGTCGTGGTCTCTCCGATGTGTCCGCCTGCCTCGCATCCTTCTGCCACAAGCGCATCCGCACCACATCTCTCCATTATTTTCGCCAACGCAACGGAGGCAACTACCGGAATCACCTTGACTCCGGCATTCTTCCACATGCTCATATATTTCTGAGGATTTCCCGCTCCTGTGGTGACTATCTTCACTCCTTCTTCTATAATCACTTGAGCAATTCTGTCCGCTTCGGGATTCATCAGCATTACATTGACCCCAAAGGGCTTCTCCGTGAGCTTTTGCACCTCTCTGATCTGTTCCCGTACCCAGGACGCTGACGCTCCGCCCGCACCTATCATACCAAGACCTCCGGCATTTGACACAGCAGCCGCAAGATGATAATCAGCTACCCATGCCATCCCCCCCTGAATGATGGGGTATTCAATTTCTAATAATCCGGTTACCTCTGTTTTCATAATCGCAACTCTTTCTTTTCAAACTAATAAAACATTACTTTCTCTCTGAGCTTCCGTCTGGTTTCCTTCTGTACCCTTACACTCTGGCTTCAATGTATTTCCTTACATCGCCAACAGTTGCAATCTGATTCAACTCATCCGCCGGAATCTCTACACCAAACTCCTCTTCCAGGGACATTACCAGCTCAAACAAATCCAAAGAATCCGCCTGTAAATCCTCTTTGAAGGATGCCTCCTCCGTAACCTGTTCCTTGTCCACTCCTAAACCATCTGCAATTATCTCCTGAATTTTCTCAAACATGATTTCAATCTCCTTTTCCATTCCTTTTTTATTAAATATCAGTAACCATTACCACTCCATATAGGTGGCTCCCCAGGAAAGTCCTGCGCCAAATCCGGCAAGAACGATCCTCATTCCCCTATTAAGACTGCCTTTACGATGCAGTTCATCCAAAAGAATGGGAATACTGGCAGAGGAAGTATTGCCATATTCCATCAGATTCATAGGAAAACGCCGGATTTCCACACGGAGCCGCTTCGCCACACCTTCCACAATACGCCTATTGGCCTGATGAAGAACAAACAAATCCACATCCTCCGTAGTCCTTCCGCATTTTGCAAGCAGCTCTTCAATTGCCGCCGGTACCTGCCTTAGGGCAAATTTAAAAACCTCCTGTCCGTTCATCCGTACATAGGTTTCCGGGGGATACTTCTTTACACTATCGGTATCCACTGCAATGCCTTCTCCCTTTGCAGCTCTCCTTTCCTCCGCTTGGTATCCCGGAAAGGAGCTTTCCTGCTTGCAGAATCTGCTCCGGCTAAGAAGCGCATCCCCCTTCGTCCCGTCAGAGTGCATAACCGCCGGAAATAACTCTCCTTCTTCCGCCACTACCACAACCGCTCCCGCTCCGTCTCCGAAAAGAATGGCGGTTCCACGATCCTGCCAATCAATGATATTGGAGAGACTTTCCGCGCCGATAATCAGTGCCGTCTTAATCATTCCTGCATGTATGTATGCCTGCACCATATTCAAGCTAAACAGAAAGCCGCTGCATGCAGCATTGATATCATAGCACACCGCATTCCTCGCACCGAGAAGCTTCTGTACCTCGCAGGCAGTAGAGGGAAGAATAACATTGGAGGAAACCGTAGATAACAGAATCAAGTCAATCTCTTCTGCTTTTATTCCGGCATTTTCCAATGCGCTTTCTGCAGCCTTCACCGCCATACTAACAGTGGTATCATCCTCAATAATATGCCTCCGGACGATTCCTGTACGCTCCTGAATCCACTGATCATCCGTGTCTATAAATTTTGCCAGATCATTATTGTCCAGCACCTTCGCCGGAACATAAGACCCTGTTCCCTGAATTTTTCCTTTCATTACTTCCCTCTGACTATTTCGTGTTTCAATTAATTTGATACTCAAACTATTTAAGCTCAGTATAGCTCTCATCTTTGTATCTGTCAAGATATTTTTGTAACAGTTTTTATCTTATAAAGTTCATAGGTGCAAAGGGTTCCTTCTCCGGAATCCCATATTTCTCTTTTCCAAGAGCAATACTCTTCATCAGAAAGGTCATATTTCTGGCCAGTGTGCGCATACCCTGCATGCCTTCCGTATCCTGAGCCGCTTCTCCCGGAGCGCCTCCATGAACGCTGTTCCAGTATTGTCCGGATGCCACCGGCATTCCGCTAATGGTAAAATACTTATTTAGTTGATCAAAGGTAGAGGACAAACCGCCTCTTCTGGCAGCCACAACACAGGCACCCACTTTCATGGTCTTATTAAATTTTGTGCTGTAGAAAAATCTGTCCAGAAATGCGGTCAGTGTTCCACTGGCGGAGGCATAATAAACCGGACTTCCAATCACCAAGCCATCACATTCTTCGAATCTTGCAGCATACTCATTCACCGCATCATCAAATACACATTTTCCGGTTTTCATGCAGGCACGACAGGCGGTACATCCTCTGATATCCCTATTTCCGATATGAAGAATCTCAGTTTCGATTCCCTCTTCTGCAAAAATCTTCTCCATTTCGTGCAGCGCCGTGTAAGTGTTTCCCCTGGCATTCGGACTGCCGTTAATCAGTAATACCTTCATTGTCAAACCTCCATAGCTTACTTTTTCTCCTGCTTTGCTGTTTCCTACAGGCCTGCGATAAAGTTATAGATTCCCACCGCAAACACAAGGAATACGATTACGGGAAGAACATAGGTCATATATATCTTCATAAACCTTTGTACCTTCAAGCCTTTTCCTGCGTTTGCCTCGTTCACGAACCGATCCCATCCCCAGGCATTCTTTCTTGTACAGAACAAAATAAATACCAAAGAACCGATTGGCAGAATCAGATTGCTTACGATAAAGTCCTCCAGTCCCATAATATCAAGCCCTAAAATATTCACTCCGCTCAATACATTGAAGCCTAATGTGCAGGGCAGGGAAAGCACAAAAAGAAGTACTCCGTTCACCAGACAGGATTTCTTCCTGGACCACCCGAACATATCCATAGTGCAGGAAAGGATTCCCTCAAATACCGTAAGTATGGTAGAAAATGCCGCAAAGGTCATAAACACAAAGAACAGACTTCCCCATAATCTGCCCATGGGAATATTGTTAAAAATATTGGGAAGAGTAATAAAAATCAGTCCGGGACCGCTATCCACCTCTACATCATATGCAAAGCACGCAGGAAAAATGATAAGACCGGAGGATATTGCTACAAAGGTATCAAGCAATGCAACATTTACTGCTTCTCCCATTAACGCTCTATCCTTATTTATGTAGCTTCCGAAAATTGCCATGGCTCCCATTCCCAGACTCAGTGTAAAGAAGGACTGATTCATGGCGCCTACTACCACATTCGCAATTCCGGCTTTCTTCATACGTTCCAGACTGGGCATCAGATAAAACTCAAGACCTGCTTCGCCGCCCTCCAAAAGGAAGCTGTTCATCGCAAGCACTAACATAATCACAATCAGCGCAATCATCATCCACTTGGTAATCTTCTCCAATCCCTTTTGCAGACCGATGGAGCAAATCAGGAATCCTGCAGCAACAATAATCGCCATATAAAGCACCATGGATGGGGTGTCAGCCTTCATATTGTCAAAATAGGTCGCCACGCCTGCGGTATCCAGTCCCACCAGCTCACCGTTGGCCATGGAAACAAAATAATGAAGCATCCAACCGGACACTGTAGTGTAAAACATCATCAATATATAGTTGCCGATTACTGCTACCATTCCGTGAATGTGCCACTTAGAGCCCACCGGCTCAAGCACCTGATACATTCTGGCAGGGCTCTTCTGGCTGGCACGCCCCAGAGAAAATTCCATGGTCATTACGGGAACTCCCATAATAATCAGGAAGAACAGGTAAATCAATACAAATAATCCGCCTCCGTTCTGCCCTACCATATATGGAAACTTCCATACATTTCCGATGCCGATCGCACAGCCCGCGCTTAACAAGATGAAGCCCAAACGGCTTCCCAATCGTTCTCTTCCCATTTCAATCTCCTTATTATACATATTTTCATTTATTATAACCTTATTTCTCCCGTCCGCACAAGAGTTTTCCTGTATTTGCCGAAACTGCTGCAATCATTCTCCGATATTTTTTTGGCAGTGATGGGAGTTTTATGATTTTACCTAAAGAATCTTACCTTCACATGTGCCTTATCCAGCCCAAGCCCCAAAACCGCAAAAACAAAAGTACTTCCCGCAGACTGCAAAAGATTCTGCAGCACGGACAAAGGTACCGGCCATGCTCCAAATAGAATATATTCCGCCAGATAATAGCCTCCTACGGTAATAATGCAGGCCGGGATTGTGGCAAGCACATTTCGAAGAGTCACAATTTTAGGAGATTTATTCGTAAAACAGAAAACTAACAGCAGCTTAATCACAATTGTTGCCGGTGCCCACATGGGCGCTGTCAACAAATCTGCCAATCCAGCGCCAATTGCTGCTGCCGCCAGAGCATAGGATGTAGGAAGCAATGCCGCTGCCAGATAAATCAGGGCATCTCCAATATGAATATAGCCCCCGTTCACACCGATGGGAATATGTAGAATATAAGCGGTCATCAAAGTAATCAACGCAGCTATAATTCCTGCTGTTGTCAGATGATTGATCTCAGAATCCGTACTTATTCCCTTGCTTATTTCCTTACTTATTTCTTTTTTTACTTCTTTATTTACTTCTTTTCCTGTCTGCTCTTTTTCCATCGCTTTGCCGCCATGCTTTCCCGCTTCCTCTTCCGCGACCCTATCGCGGAATCATAATCATCCGCACCCTTTCCTTACGTGCCTAAAGTAACCGGTTCAGATATTTCTCAAAAGGAACTCCGTGATTTAATGGCATTCTCTTCTGCGAGGCATCCTCAATAGCAACCTGCAGAAAATCCGTAGCCTTCTCCATGGCTTCTCTGACGGACGAGCCTCTTACCAGAGAACCGCAGACTACAGATGCAAACAAGTCACCCGTCCCTGAAAAACTCATCCCTGTATAAGGGGTTTCCATATATGTGCATTCCTTCTCCGTAACTGCCAGACTTCCCACGTACTCCCTTTGATCCTTCTCCCGAATGATTCCCGTCACGATTACTGTCTGGGGTCTCTTCGCTCTGACCAACAGCTTTTCACAAATATCCTGAACCCGCTTCACATAATCCTTCTGCTGCCTATAAGCCACCAGTGAGGAATACTCTTCCCCTGCAAGAAGGCAAAGCTCCGTTACATTAGGTGTAATCAGCGTTGCTCTGCGGGTAAGCTCCCTCATTCCCCCCAGGAACTCCCGGTTGAACATATGGTACGGATTACCGTCGTCACCCATAACCGGATCCGCTAAATATAAAGTATCCTCCCGTTCAAAGATTTCCAGAAAATGAAGTACCTTTTCTATCTGCCCTTCACTGGCCAGATATCCGGAGTAAATTCCGTCAAAGGACACCTCCATCTGCTTCCACTGCTCCGTAAAATTATCCATCCGGTCTGTAAAATCATCACAATAATAATTTTCAAACTCGGTCTGCGACGATAAAACAGCTGTTGGGAGAGGGCAGGCCTGCATCCCCATTACCGAGATTACCGGAATCGCCGCTGTAAGAGAACATTTCCCAAATCCTGATAAATCATTGATCAATGCTATTTTTTTCATTTTGATCTCCACTAAATGTTTTACTCAAGTCATTCTTATATCTCTTTCAGTGATACTCCTGCACCACCTACTGTATGATGAATACACTGTATATCAAAATTGGTCTTGTGAAAACATCCAGTTTTTATATTTTTACCCATACCAGATTGGATGCAAGGCTACTTCTCTTCTTTGACTTCCAATTGAACCAATGCCTTTTCCACTTGATGATTAACAATTTTTGCAGCCCTGATATGTAGACCCGGCACGTCAAGATCCACCTCTGCTCCGTCCTCCGGAATCCGTCCCATTTCGTACAGAACATAGCCGCTGAAGGTGTCAAATTCCTCTGCATCCAACGGAATTCCCAGCTTCACCGCCACATCCTCCAGCAGCGCACTGCCTTGTATTTCCCAGGTCTGCTCTTCAATCTGCTTTATAGTCTCATCCACTGTGTCAGCAATTTCGTTCCCCAAGTCTCCCACCAGCTGTTCTACCAGATCGTTGATCGTGATAATTCCGCTCATACCTCCGTATTCATCCATAACCACAGCAAGGGAGTGTCTGTCCTTCTTCATATTTTGAAATAAGGTATCCGCTTTCACCGAATCAGGAACAAAATAAGGAGTCTTCACAGCATATTTCATAACATGCTCCCTGCTCTTCTCTCCCATGCGGAAATAATCCTTTGCATTCAGAATTCCAACAATTTTGTCTGCGGTTCCGTCACAGATGGGATAAAGAGTATATCTGCTGGAGCATATTATCCTCTCCCACTCCTCCGGGGAGTCATTCATATCCAGCATCACAACTTCTGTTCTATGAGCAAGAATTTCATCTGCCGAAAGATCATCAAATTCAAACACATTCTGAATAAACTCTTTTTCCTCGTGGTCTATGGTTCCTTTTTCGCTACCCACATCCACCATCATGCGAATCTCTTCTTCGCTTACACTCTCCTCCTCCGCATTGGGATCAATTCCCATGAGCTGCAGAACCCCGTTTGTGGAAAGTGTCAGCAGACTTACCAGCGGTGCACATACCTTTGCAATTGCACTGATTGGCGAAGACAGAGCCAGCGCAAGTGTATCCGCTTTACGCATGGCAACCTGCTTTGGCACCAATTCTCCGAATACCAGTGTGAAATAAGACAGAATGACGGTTATCAATATAACAGCAACGGAATCTAATATATGGACAGGAATGGTTATCCCCAAATCCACAATCCAATCTACCAAAACTCCCGAAAAATTTTCTGCTGCAAACGCACTGCCCAAAAAACCTGACAGCGTAATCGCCACCTGAATGGTAGCTAAAAATCTGGCCGGCTGCGCAGTGAGCTTCTCCAGACGAATTGCACGCTTATCTCCATCTGCAGCCATTTTAGCCAATTTATTATCGTTCATCGAAATAACCGCAATCTCCGCACACGCGAATACTGCGTTCAGCATAATCAGTACAACCTGTAATAAAATCATAAAAAGAATTGAATTTTCCAAAATGATATCTCCTAAATATTCTCTCAATAATAAGATAAAAACGCAAAAAAACAAGGCATAGTCTGTGCTTTTTCAAGCACAGACTATGCCTTATTTATTCCAGTTTATTATATAGCGGAGACTGACTATTCTTCCTACTGTCACATTCGTCCATATGTAATATAATATCCCCTTTTCAAAATGAATTTGACTTTCATTTGTAACTTATTCAGCATCCCATTCGCAAAAACGTGCTTTCAGCACTTTCCGCTCCTTAACCACGAAGCTCAAAGGATGCGACCATATGCTCCAAATTCTGTGCCTGAGCAGACAACTCCTCACTAATGGCTGAATTTTCCTGAGCTGACGCAGAATTATTTTCAACAACAGATGAGATATGTTCGATTCCTTCTTCTATCTCCTTCATCATAGCTGCCTGCTGCTTAGAGGACTCTGCTGCTCCGTCTACAAGATTGGAGAATTGCTCCATGCTTTCCAATACAGAAGCAATTTCACCCATCGTCTGATCCACAATCTGATTTCCGTTTTCTATCTCGGATAACGATTTCGCAATTAGCTCTCTGGTTGTAACGGCAGACTGCGCACTGTCTGTAGCAAGCTTACCAATCTGGTCTGCAACCACCGCAAAGCCTCTTCCTGCTTCACCGGCTCTTGCTGCCTCAATAGATGCATTCAAGGATAACAGGTTTGTCTGGGAAGCAATGTCTTCAATAGCTGCAATGATATTCTCAATCTCTTTGGATGTCGTACTGATTCGGTCCATAGCCTCTCTTAATGCATTAATTTCTTCCCGGCTCTTTGCCGCACTTTCTGCAGAGCTCTTAGCTGCCTTTGCTGCACCCACGGCACCCTCTGCATTTTCTTCTGCAATACTTGTCACGTTGCTGACAGTCGCTATAAGCTGCTGGATAGCGCCGGCCTGTTCAGATGCTCCATCTGCTAAGAATTGGGCGCTGTTTGATAATTGTCCGGAGCCTGTCATAACCTGTGCTGATGCCTCATTAATACGAGTTAAAGTCGTACTCAGCTGATTATTTACTTTACCGATACACTGAAGCAGTAACTCAAAATCACCGATATATTCTTTCTCCGACTGACTATTAACATTAAAGTTACCTTCGGACATCTTTGTCAAGAGATATCCCATATCCTCAATAATGGTATGTATCTGCACACAGGCAGCCTGAAAATCCTTTGCCAAATCACCGAATTCATCCATATTGGTATATGCAATCTGAATATTTAAGTCCCCGGCTCTCAGCTGATGCGCTGCTCTCTGTAATTCAGAAACCGGCTCCAGGAACAATCCGGTAAGTGTTATTACCTGCTTTCTACATATGAATACGCAGACCGTTGTAACAACCACCAGGACGATAACAACCATCGGAACTAAATCATGGATACGACCATATGCAGTATCTGCCTGAGAATCTGCTGCTTCTCCTATTGCATCCAAAGCATTCTGCATGTTCTCACTGGCTTCCTTATAGGTGGTGTTGTATACATCAAAGGCATCTGCAGCATTTCCTGACTGTAATACACCCGTGATTGTCTCTCCCTCCACTATCATCATCTTAACAGCTTCCTGTAGAGCCGACAGCTTCTCCGCATCCTTAAAGCTCGTACTCAACGCTTCAACCTTTTCTCTGATAGTGGCTGCGGAAGCATTTGCATTTGCAAGCATCTCTTCCTGCGAGTCTCCCGTGGAGGTAATTGCCCACAGTACATATTTCTCAGCGACTCTGACATTCTCCCGAATTTCCAGCTGCAGCTTCATATTCTGATAGGATTCATTATAGAACCTGCGAATATTTGCATTAATCATAAAAACGCCTAAAAGAGCAACAAGTGCTGCCATAATAAAGGCAAACATAATCGGCAAAAACGCTTTTTGTAACTTTCTTTGAACCCTTAGGTTTCTCAGCTTTTGTTTCATTCCTAATCCTCCTAACCATTCCGTCTTCCGTCAAATTCTCCATATATGAGGAACGTATATTCTGTGAAAAAAATTATAACATATTCGGTTCCAAAATACTAGTATTTTGAATACTAAATAACGGTTTTTTTAATTGAGCCACAATTCTGACAGCACGAACCAAAAAGCCTGTATATTCATAATCCGGATAAAAATAACGCCGGGAACAAATATCGCGTTTGTTCCCGACGTTACAGTTAATTTATTCTCCTATTACTTTATTTAACTGTTCGGAAAGTTCTCTAATCTGGTCTACATTCTCCACAAGTTTTGCAGTTCCCGCAGTGTTTTCCTGTGTATCAGAGGTTACATTTCTTGCTGCTTCACAGTTATTCTGTGTATTCTTACTAATCTTTATCATACCATCTGCCAGTTCTTCACTTCGTCTTTTAATCACACCTGCGGTATTGTCAATATCATGGATTTTCTGGGCAAGTTCCTCATTATAGGTTGTAATCTGCATGGAAGTTTCATTGGCTTTCCGTATATTTTCAGATCCTTTTCTTGCATAATTCTCATTTTTTTCCATGGCAGCAACGGCATTTTCCGTATTTTGCACTACACCGTTTACGATGGTACCGATGCTTTCCACCGCCGTTTTTGTCTCTTCGGCAAGTTTCTGAATCTCCTCAGCCACTACCGCAAAACCCTTGCCATGTTCACCGGCTCTTGCAGCTTCGATGGAAGCATTGAGTGCTAAGATATTGGTCTGCGCTGATATACTGGTAATCGTCTGTACGATACCGATGATTTCTTTGGATTCTTCACCAAGTGTTGTGATAATCTTCTTACATTCTTCCGAACTGATCTGAATTTCTTCCATACTTGTGGTGGCATCATCCATGCGTTTCCGGTTTTCTTCTGTCTTTTTACCGATATCATCCGTTAACAATGCCGTTCTATGGTTCATTTCGTTTAAGCCGGCAAGTTCTCCCGTAATATCACGGATACTGCTTTCTGCATCTTCTACGGCACTCTGATTTTCTGTTGACCCGGTTAATAAGCTATCGGATTCTTCTTCAATTCTTTTGTTTGCCTTCAAAGAAGTATCTGCTATTTCGGATAAAACCTTTACCATAGCAAACAATTTGTCAGAAGTTTCGGCTGCTCTCTCCTGCATATTCTGCATCTTTTTAAACATTTTTTCCTGTTCTTCCGCACCCATCAGACTGGAAAGCATCTTAGCCGTTCTACTGCAAAGGGTAGTAAAAATCGCCGCCAGTGCAATGACAATCAGTGCACGGGGAATCACTCCATAAATGATTGCCCTCTTAAGTGTTTCAAAGTTATCATCCGTTGTAGTCGGCAGGTATTTCGCAAGAATTTGTCCAACAGAAGCACAGATAACCGTCAGTATTGTTGCCACAATATTTAATTGTTTTGAAAAATAAAGGCTGGCAATCGCAATCGGAAATACATAAAAGGCTACTACATGATAGGTTAAAGTTGCACACATCAGCATAACAAATACAGATGCACAAATTACGTTGATGTATTTTACATACCAGCTATCATTTTTTAAGATGTTGGTAAAAAGTGTGGGTAATAATAAGAATATGCTCCCTCCAATATATGCCACATTCATAACTTTCTGGTCCACAATAAAGATTCGCATTAAATTAAGAATGAAAATCAGTGTAAAAATCACAAATGTAATTCGCATGACATTTGCTACCAGTTTATTTGCTTGTTTTTCATTTTCCTTTAGGGTTGCATTTGGTGTCCTCATAAGCTTTCGTCCTCTTTTCTCCCGCTGTAGAGCGGTTATTTGTAGATTCAGTACCTATATCCTATTATAAATGGATGTATGAATTCTTTCAAGTATCCTCTACAAATAAGAAAACGACCTTTTATGCTCTTTATCAATTATAACCGCAAACAGAGATTCATCCGTTCTTATTTACTGCTCAATAGCAGCCTTTTGCGTATTAATCCTTCTGATGACTTCCGCGTCAAATTTTTCCTTGCGCTCATAAGTATACAGACCATTCGTCTCCTGCTCAACATCATATAACT
>CAYOHU010000015.1:0-16850 GCA_964403845.1 uncultured Acetatifactor sp. | reverse complement strand
TTATTGAACAGATTGAAATGCTGGAATACCATTCCCATGTGCTGCCTCACCTTATTGATATCTGTTTTGGGATCTGTAATCAACTGTCCGTCAAACCAGATTTCTCCGCTTGTAGGAATTTCCAACAGATTCAGACAACGCAAAAAAGTACTTTTGCCGGAGCCGGAGGGTCCCACCACCACAATTTTCTCACCGGGATTAATATGATAATTCACGCCGCGGAGCACGTGATTCTTATCAAACTGCTTATGTAAATCTTTAACGGTTATCACTCTTACGCAACCTCCTCTCAAGCTTTGCCAACAGGATAGTCAGAATTTTAATAATGATAAAGTATATGATTGCCGCACCAATCAGGGGGGTAAATGCATCGAACACCTTTGAAGTCATCTGATTTGCCACACGGGTCAAATCGCTTAAGCTCACATAACCTACTATAGCGGTCTCCTTAATCAAGACGATAAACTCATTTCCCAGGGGGGGCAATACATTTTTGAATGCCTGGGGAATAACGATATACCACATAGTCTGAAACTTGCTCAGACCCAGGGAACGTCCCGCCTCCGTCTGTCCCTTATCCACCGCCAGAATACCGGCACGTACAATCTCGGCCACATAGGCACCGGAATTGATACCGAAGGTAATGGCACCTACCAGCACTCCGTTATGACAGTTCTTCAATACTACAAACCACATGATAAGCAGCTGCAGTACGGAGGGTGTACCTCTGATCACATCAATATAGATATTTGCAATGCGCGAAATGAACGTAGGCTTTCCATTTCTCTTCACCGACAATTTCATAAATGCCACAATCGTTCCGATAAGGATACCGATAATCGCAGCCAGAACCGCAACCTGCATGGTCACACCCAGACCCTTTAAATAAAGAAGCCACCTATCCTTTTCTATAAATGCAGCATATATATTATCCCACAACGAATCAAACCATTTCACTGCGTTTTCCTCACTCTCTCTTAAACTTGTAACATCAAATAGTATAACAAAAAGAGGATAAAGGCACAAGCCATTATCCTCCTAATTTGTGAATAAAATCTTTATTCAACAGCTTCGATATACTGTGCTACCAAGGCATCAAAGGTGCCGTCTTCCTTCAGCTGAGCAAGTGCTTCGTTTACCTTCTTCACCAAGGGACTGTCCGTGGGAAGTGCGATTGCATAATGCTCAGGCTCGAAATCAAACCGGGAACCGTCAAGTGCTACCACCTGACCTTCATACTTGCTTGCGAACACCTCAGCAGGATTGGTATCGATGATAACCAAATCAACTCTTCCGTTCAACAAATCGTTCACCGCATCAACGCCCTTGTTGTATGCATTAATGGTTGCACCGGGAATCTCGTCTGCGATAATGTTACCCGTTGTACCCATCTGTACGCCGATGGTCTTGTTCTCAAGATCCGCTGCTGTGGCAATGGCAGAGCCTTCGGGAACGATTACACTCTGTACAGCCTCATAATAGGTATCGGAGAAGTCCACTGCCTCCTCACGCTCCTCAGTAACCGTCATAGCTGCAATGGAAGCATCAATCTTGCTGCCGATTGCAGCAACCAGGGAATTGAACTCCATATTCTCAATTTTAACTTCCATACCAAGCTTCTCACCAATGGCTTTTATCAATGCGATATCGAAACCATCCGGCTGTCCGTCATCTCCAATATACTCAAAGGGCGGGAATTCAGCATTGGTACCTACAATTAATACGTTCTCTTCGATAGTATCACCGGAGCCACATGCAGTGAAAGCAGCTACGGAAAGAACTGTCGCCATTAATACTGCAAAAAATCTCTTCATAATATTCATCCTCCTAATAGATTTGTCTCTGAAATCTGATTCAATATAACATTTTTCCCTAAGAAAAGCAATACCCAAAAGGAAATCGTGATATAGGGCAGAAAGGCTACCGGTTGCTTCAGATTTCCTCCGGAATTGATATTGCCCCGGAATCCCTGTACTATGGTAAGAGCTCCGAATGCCAATGCCATATGGAGCAGGTATTGCGTCATCCCCATACCCAAGGAACACTCTGCAACGGCACAAACCACAAAGGCGTGACAATCCGCCCTTCCGTAAAATCTGCTGAAGAAGATTTCCTGCAAGAAAATATAAAGAAATAATGACGCCAGCCGGGAAGAGTTTGCCGCCGTAAACATCTGCATTCCTCCATGCTCCCCGGCAAGGCTTTGATATAATAATATCCCTCCGGCCGCCCCCGCTCCCCACCATGTAAATGCAAATACCTGACAGGACTGACAATCCGTAACACACGCAAACAGCAGACAGCCTGCCAGCACTGTCAACAGGCACAGGGATTCCGCTTTCGGAAAGCAGTCATAAGGAAGCCATCGGAGGATTACGCTGTTTATCCCGCTGACAACCAGAACAAATCCCCATTCCTTCTCCGTCCAATTCCAGCTCTCCGTATCCAAATGCCTTACTGCATACATACAGGCGACGACTATCGCATACAGAAGCCCCCAGTACAAAAACAGCATTCCCATCACCGTAGCCTCGTTCTAAGCTCATCCAGGACGCTTCCATCCACGGCAATGGTACTGAAGGTCGGATATTCCTCCAAATGCTTGTCTCCCTTATAGGAACGTACCGTTATGGTATATTGCGCGTTGGTGGGAGTGTACAGCGGTATCATAAACTGTATCTCCTCTTTATGGATATATTTCTCATCGCCGCTGTAATCAAAGACCCGATTCAGATCCGGTTGCTGAACCATCAGCTCAGGAGGAAATTCTACTTCCACCCTATCTGCATATCCGTATGCGGAAATAGTCAGAACACCGCTTTCTCCACATTTAAAAATAGGTTCATGGGGTTCTAAAATTCTTTCCAACGTTGCAGATAAAGCAAACTCCGTAGTACCAAACTCCATTTTCCTCTCATTTCCGACACGATCGGCTGCATATGCCCGCACAATAAAATCTCCGCTAAAAATCGGCTCATCCTTTGTAATCTCTACTATGATTCTGCCATCCTCTCCCGGCGTATAGCATCTGGTGCTTGCATTATCCGTATTGGTAATTTCCAGATAAAAATCCTTGATACCGCTTAACGCATCGTATGCCGTAACATTAAGTGTAATGTTCCCCTCATTCCGGTTAATAAGCTCCCTATCCTTCAACTCGTCCAATCCGCTGATTACAGGCTCTTCTCCGTCACCGATGAGCAATAGTCCGTTATTCCGGTCTTTTACGTGGTTGGAATAAACGATTCCCTGTTCATGGTCTGCTCCGGCTATCGGAATAACCTCAATCTGTTTCCCTGAAGCTGACAAGGGCAACGTAAAGGCTTGCACTCCCGCCATACGCGTATTTTTCTCAGAGCGAACGGTGTAGGAATAAGGATATTGCGTCAGCATCGGGGTTCCCTCCGAAGAATGGGTAAGTCCCTCCGCATCCGTCCGAATGTTTCCGGTCCGGATTGCCGCCGATGGTGTGTAAATAACATTTCTGGCTGACGTCCCCTCCGCAAAGGATTCATAGATAATGTAATTCGGCTGATACTCTGCCGTAGCCGGTCCGTCCATATAGGCCTCATACAGTAAAGTAAAGGGTGTTTTTCCGTCTGCACGGACATACCATGTCTTAGGGAAAACATCTGAGGCATAAACATTATCCCCTTCCCGAAGCTCCAGCTGCCTAGTAAGCAGCAGCCATTCCACATCCTTCGCTTCCACTTTTATATGTGCCGTCCTCCCCACATTTCCTGCCCGGTCTACAGCCGCCACATGAAGATATTGAAGCTGCGTTCCTATTCCGATATCACGGCTTCTATCTGTCGTGAATCTACCCTCAGAAGCCGTCACAATTGTGGACGGGTTCGTATCCGTCAATACATAATAGCCTTTGATTCCGGAAATAAGGGTATTTTTTGTAATGTTGGAGCGGCATAAGACTGAGTCACTTCCCACCGGGTAGGATTCTGCCATATGATAATAATCCGTTCCGTAGTCCTCCGGCTCCTGCCATGTGATTCTCACCTGTGTGCTGTTCAAGGGCTCTTTGATTACAGTTTTTACGGAAACCGGGGCAGGCTGCGCCAAATCTGTAGCAGCAACATCAGAAAGCGATAAGGTTTCCACAAAGCCCACCTCCTCTGCTCTGATTGTAAAGGTCCCATTCCCGGCACGGACTCCGGCACTTTGGGAAAAGGAATAGGCTGCGGATGTATTCACATAATTACTTCCGCCGTATGCAGGCTTGGAGGAAATAATCTGACCATTGATGTACGGACAGGTTTTTACAGTATAGCTGTAGGAATACGATATATTTTTTACCGTCAAGCCAAAGTATGCGCCATTATCATAGGTTTTTATATTGGTTGTAACTTTTAGATAGACACCATTGGTGGACGCGCCGATTGGTATGGTGAAGTTCAGGGATGTTGCATCTTCGTCCGTATGCGCATTGTACATTCCGTTATGCTCCTGAAAACTTATGCCATAAACTCTTCTTTTCGTTCCCGTTACTGTTCCTGCAGAGGATGTATTACTGTAGGACCAGTTCTCTATTTGTTTTTTATGAGAACCATTTCCGCAATCCGCTTGATTACATACCATAACGTAGGAGGTCGAAGCCGTGTGACTGATGCTATCCGAATTTGCTGTATAGAGCAAAGCATTGGTATCCTTGTCATAAACAAAAACAGTGAAATTTGTATGATGAAAAGCTCCCCATACCTTGTCATGTCCCCGTCCTGCATTGGATACTGTAAATGTCAGATTCCCGGTATATGGAGTACTGAAATATGCGGAATTACTTCCGACTGTCAAGGCTCCGTTGGAATCAGTTGCCGCGGTATGGGTAACGGTATCTGCATATGTGCTTCCGTAGGTACCGTACATTCCGGTCGAATGTATGCCCGAGCCCCAAGCCGATACCGATGAATAAAAAGAGCTTCCTGCTGTATTTGTTCCCTTTTTCGTGGAATAACAGCTGTCGGAACAGGTGTGCACAATATATTCCCCTGCATTTCCGCCTACATATCCTCCACCACCGCCTGTTTGTCCGGAAGCTCCTGCAGCAGCATTGTCCCCACGCAGACTTATGGAGGCACCACCTGCCCCTCCGGGACCTGTCGCACCGGCTCCTCCGCCCCCTCCGGCAACCAGTAGGATTCCCTGTGTGTTTGACGTAATCACTGTACGGCCGCCACCATTACCATAGACGGAGCCGGAACCCCCGCCGGAATAGCCGTTCTGACCACCGATGGTATAAGAGAGTACCTCTCCCTCCCGTAGCCATACACGGGCTGTAACGCTGCCGCCTAAGCCTCCTTGATAGGAACCGTAATTTCCTCCCTGAGCACCATACGCTGTCAGGGTATAGATTCCCGAATATGGTACTGTGTACGTCCTGTCGGTACCCGTGTAACCAAGGCTCTCTGATACGGAAACCTGATTCCCGATATCGTCTGCAGAAGTGACCAGCTTCCACGTGGCATTATCACGGCTCTGATAAATCTTGTAGGTTTTGCTGTTCTTATCCGATTGTGTCCACGACAAATCCACTGCCCCTTTTCCGTCGTTGGCTGTATAATTGTCCTTTGAATACAATTTCAAATCTACCCACCCGGCATACAATGTTATGTCTTTTGTTGGCGTAATTCGGTCTCCTTCCGTGCCTGCCGGTTTTGTACATTCCGGATCATAATACCACCCACCAAAGGAGCTGCCGGTCTTGGTACATCCCGGCAGGGTAATCCCACCCAACTCATAATTGGCTCTGATTGTATCCACATTGCCGTCCGGGGCATGAAAATAGTAGGTATTATCTTTCATCCTGCCATTGAACGGACTTAACAGGCTCCAATCCACAAAATGCCCGGTACTTGTGATGGAAGCTACTGCAGTACCACCATTAGAATGAAAAGAAACGGTATAGCCCCGGGGTGCTTTGATGGTATTATCAAGAATGCTATAGCTATCTCCGTAGCTGCCGCTGACAGCAGTAATTTCCGTCTTCCCACCGTAGCTTCCGCCATTTGGGTCAATCTGCAGTACGGAGGAGGCTTCCTTCCACTGCGCATACAACGCTATTTTACCCTCTTCGCCAACTGTATCATAATCCGCGTCTGTCAGATTCAGAATTTCCTGACCGTCCTGAAAGCTTTGTCCGCTTCCGTCCGGGGCGGTGTTCCACCCCACAAATTCATAGCCGATACGGGTATAGGTGTTTTTCGTCAGGTGGGTGATGGGAGTCACCGGTTCGCCATTATATTCCGTTGCATTGTTGTACATGTGGAGGCTATCCGGCATATAGCCGCCGACAGTATCTGAACCTGCATTTTTCTTATAAACCACTCTATACTGATTATAGGAAACCGCCCGGCAGTCATGACCGGCAATGGCAGTTCCCTGCTCCAGACTGTTACAGAACGGACAGAGATAGTAGTAATCCATACCGGTTCCCGCTTCAAGATAATCAATGGATTCTGCCGCCGGTTTACTCATGTAAATATTTGTCTGCGCTATCACCTGACCGCAGTCCGCACAATACGCCCACCAGCCGGAATAGTGATTCTGAGAGCAGTTATTCCTTGTATAGGAAAGGCCGTGGTAATCCGGCACATCATCCGCCGCATGTGTATTATGACAGCAGTTTACCTTATCCCACCTCACCTGCCATTTCCCCACCGGGATTTCTCCGGTTCTCTTATACAGGTAATAATGCTCTCCTGTCTGCAATGTCCGGACAGCAGAGGGAATACCGGTAGTCACAATGGTTTCCCGATCATACCAGACATAGCTTCTGTCCCCCCCATTTGTAGTCCATGCTTTCCCATCCGGTGCAAAAGACACGTAAGGACTGTTATAAATGGTCTGCTTCTGCGCTGCAACTGCTTCGATGGTCACCGCGGCTATGAATGTCACTCCTAACAACATAGCACACAGTATTTGTATTAATTTTTTCAATCCCCATCATTCCTCCTTTGCAAAAAAGAATAAAAAAGTCCGATTTTACTAATATCGTTGTCTTTCACATACTGTGCAGCGCTCACCCGGTATTTTCTCCCATTCCAGCGTTTCTTCATTAAAGTGATTAAACTCGGTTTTCTCCCAGTCATGGTTATCATTCGGTTCAATATGTTCATTACGAAGATGACAACCACAAACACTGCAGTCAATAGAGACAACACCATCACTGCAACAAGTTTCCGGATATATGACAGTTGCTACCTCCGTACAAGGTAGCGCCGGGTCGGTTCCGCTCTCAAGCCGTTCTCCGCATGTACTACAGCATATATTATAATAAGCAGTACTTAGACAAGTTGGACCCTGACCTTGCCAGTAGGCTTTTGCTCCGGCTATATGCCCCTTCGCAGCTTCTCCTGCGACCTCCGACTGTACATCTCCACAGATACTGCAATATGTCTTTATCCTCCCTGCTTCCGTACAGGTTGCCGGAATGGATTCCGTAATATAATTATGAGTGGTTTTTGCAATGCCCTCCGTTCTGGTAGTTCCGCAGCCTGTACAGGTATACATTTTCGTACCCTCACTATTGCAGGTTGCATTAGTCGTCACCTTACCACTGTCCCATGTGCAGGTGTGCGGTGTAGGTGCGGAACTTGTTTCCTCCACTGCTGCAGATTCCTCAAAAGACTTGGTGGCTTCTATTTTTTCAGGCACCTCTGATTCCTCGATAATCTTGGAGGCTTCCATCTTTTCAGGCATCTCTGATTCCATGATAATCTTGGAGGCTTCCATTTTTTCGGGCACCTCTGATTCCTCGATAATCTTGGAGGCTTCCGTCTTTTCGGGCACCTCTGATTCCTCAATAGTCTCGAAGACTTCCTCTGTTTCCGAGGTTTCCTCTTCAGAATGGTTTGATACTTCCAGTTCCTGATCAGACTCCTTCCTCAAAGTCTCTGCCTGCGCTTCCATTACGGTTGTCTCGCTGTCTGTAAACTCCTTCACTGATACCTCAGTGTCTATGGAATCCGTTGCCTTCCCACAGCCGGAACAGATGAGCATTATTATAAACATAACAGATAAAAGATTCTTTTTCATCTTGGTTTCCCCCTTTCTATATCCGGTACTGCTAACTTGTCACCTATCATCTCATGCTCTGCTGATTAATATATCATAATTGGTAACTATTCAGCATCCCTTTCGCCAAAACGTGCTTTCAGTGTATTTTCCGTCCGATTTCTATATGAAATTTTCAAGGTGCCGAAGCAGAATACCCTTACTGCCAATAATGAGAATTAATCACAAACCTTTACAACGCGAAGGGAGCCCTTCGCTAACTCGGAGTAAAATTCTTCCACATCCGATTTATCCAGATACACATTGACCCTTTGGGCAGAGGTGACCTTATCATCATTTGTTATCACCACACCACTGTTATCAAACACTTCCTTGATGTAAAGATCACTCCAGTTCAGTGTCACGTTATTTTCTTCATCAACACTATAAATATGTATTCTGTCGCCGGCGCGGAGAATTCCTCCTACTACCTGATACAGATCCTCCGACTTAAAGCCTGCAATCACCGGGGTATTCATGTCTGCCGTAATTTCATCCACCTTTTCAAACATACCCGAGGTAAGCAACACACCTTTCTCTATATCTGCTACAGGAGCCATATCGCAAATCTGATCAAGATGAATCAAGGCAGTATCAGGAATACAATTGGGGTCAAGCTCCCTCTCCTCCAGATAATTTCTGCAATTCTCCGATGTAATCATCTGTCCTTCCGGTATTTTTCTTACCGCAACCAGTATTTTCCCCTTTTCATACTGCATCAGCAGATTCCTTTCCATCTGCATCATCACGGCGAATACGGCAATTGCGGCAACCAATGCCGCAATAATACTGCCTATCCAAATTCTGGATTTACTTTTATGTATGATTTTTGCTTTCCGCATTCTCTTCTCCTTCCTCTGCCACAATATCTATCAATTTCCCTTTCCGGGCCTGCACGATTCCTCCCAATAAGCCCTTCACCGGGAAGGAAATTTCACTATAGATACTTGTCGCCTCCACAGCTGCACCGTCAGGCGCAACAACTCTTCCCAATACTCCCTGCTCTGTACTGACCTTACCATCGCCGGAAATATGGAAAACCTTCACTTCATCCTTCTCCACATTGTAAATTACATACCTCACAATACCTACCGGTCCCGATATCAGTGCGGAATTCGCACATTCCCAGTTCTCATTTAATTGCAGATTTTCCTTCACAGCATTTACATAGCGCCCATAAGCTTCCTCCGGGTCTGCTATTCGAATCACATGTGTCCTGCCATACTCTTCTATATCTATAACAGCGGAAGCCAAATTGGACATGGCAAGAGCATCCTCTAAATATAAGCCGGAGGCGTGATAGACCGATAACTGAAGCTCTGCACACAACAAAATCATTAAGTACACGATAAAAAACAGTCCTGTGACCCATTCTATCCTTCCCGGATTTTTTTTAAGCAGCTTTAACCTGTTCCGCTCTCCTTTAGTTCTTAGCAGTAGACACCCTCTTCTCTTCAAACGCATATTCTCCTTTCAGCTTTCCACTGATTTGCAAGGTAATCGGAGCTCCGTAGGATACCTGATGCAAGGTAGTCGTACCAAGATCTATTTCCGTGACCCCCACAGCATCCAGTTCCTGACATAATGTCACACAGTCCCGAGCCGTCAGATATCCCACAGTCTCCATACGCAGAATATACTTTCTGGCAAGCTGACTTACTTCCGTCTTCTGGTGAATGAGCGATGCACTATTCATATAGGCCAGCATCACAGCCGTCATAGCCAGAATGCAAAGACCTGTTGTCATAATATCCGACACATTTCCCTTCTGTGTTCTCATAATATGAATCCACCCGTTACGCCTGTTAGGATTTTCTGTGCCTCCGTCGTCAGGGTTGTCACAATCGTCTGAATAAAGCTTGTCATGCTATTCTTCATTACCACACATAACAGCAGTGCAATAATGCATAAGCCCACTGTAACCAGAATTCCGTCAATCCCCGGTTCTTTTCTTAGCGCTTGGCGACGCAGCTTTTCTGCTGCTGTCCCTGTACTTCTTGCCACCTTCGCATATTCCGGTTTCGTATTTTGTGTCTTTTCTTTTCTTATCATATCCATCATTTTTGTATTTTCCTGTTGCATATTGTTCATTCTCCTGTTTTGTATTTTTATACTGTTCATTCCTGTAGCTTTCGTTTTCATATCTTCTTATTACCTTTTCCTTTCATTTCTATATAGATAATTGCGAAACATAGAATTGCCATATTTCCCGTCAGAATCGGATTGCCGCTGAATACATATGGGTAATACAGGCATAGAGTACCACGCCCAGCACTGCTGCCAGAACTCCCAGCTGGTAAAAGGTAATACTTCGATCCAATGCTCCCTTCCTGCGTTCCATCACGGCAGACTCCATATCCTTCATCTGCTCTGAAATATCACTTAACAATTCTACTGCCTGTCCGGATTCCAAGGCCTGTAGTATTGTGATACAAAGCGCATCAATATAACGATTGTCAAACTTCCCCTGAAACCTCTCCAATGCTTCGTAAATATCAGCCTTCATCACGATATCTCCTGCCAGCTCCAGCAATGCGTTCCGTAACCGTTTCTCCTGCACACTACCATAGCACTCCGCCAGTGCATCGGTTACATAGACACCAGCCCGTATTTGAATTTCCAATGCGTGATAAACCAGCTTAATCTCCGGCAGCAGCTTCAGGTTGTCCTGTCGGTTCAGATATGTCAACATCCATCCCGGCAGAAAAAACAAGAAAATCGATGCAAGAATACCATATCCGAGGGAAATGCCCGATATCGTCAGCATTCCCAACAAAGCCAACACAATTCGTATGGTTAGATACCATGTTGGGTTCATCCATTTTCCGTAATGGAAGCCTGCTCCGTTCTTATTCAGCCACCCGGCAGTTCGGCGATACCAGCCGCTATTACGATTTTTCTCACGCAGAAGCCCTGAGAATTCCTCACAGGCCTTTAAAAACAGTTGTGGGGGATGTTGAATCGACAAAGAAATCAACAACGCAAGTACCAACCCTGCCGTTCCTATGGGTATAAGGCGCAACCACATACGAATTTCCAATTCCGTCATTCTTAACACCTCCTACCTTCCTGCCATCTGCCTGGCAAAAAGCAGAAATATGAGGCAAAGTACTCCCAGCGCAATTCTTCCCGGTAAAGTAAACAACAAAATATGCCAGACTGAGATATCAATTAATCCATCCACGGTAAGCAGAATAAATCCCGACAAACCAAGGAGGAGAAGCATATTGACAGCAGCCTCCTGCAGCATTGTTTTACGCACTCCGCCCATACGCAGATATTCCCGCACAGACCTTCTGCTGCTGTTTACAAGTGTAGTGAAATCAGCACAATACCTGATGCTGATTTCCATATTTCTCACCAATTCCTTGAACTTGGGATGCTCTATCTTCTCTGCCATGGACCAAAGTGCCATACCTGCATCCCCCGTTGTCTGTGCCTCGTAATAGCATTCATCCAAGGCACTCTTAAGGGGCTCTTCCATATATCTGCTGACCTGATTGAAAATGCCGGTGACCTCTCCGGCTGTGATACTGTAATTACCCAGAAAGTCCAGAAATTTCAAAAGATTTTGTTCCACACTATGCATGGCATGTGCCTTAGCTGCAGCAATCAGAAGCAGCTCCGCTCCCATCACCATTCCAACAACGCACAGCGCCATCCACCATTTCGGTACAAGCATCTGAAATACACAAAAAAACACTGCAATAACCACCAGATTCCCAACAATCCAGTTCTCTGCCGTCAAGAAGGGAAATCTTCGCTTCAGACCGCTGTATTGTAATTCCTGCTCCACAAAATTCCAAAGTGAATGCCCACTTTGCATGGACAATAGCGTCCTTCTGTTTTGCAGCATTCTCTGTCTGGCCGCCTCATCCATGGTCTCCTTGGTCTGCTTCATCAGCTGCCTGAGCATTTCTATCCAATGAATTCTTCGAAACAGCAATAGAAATCCCAGAAAAAGACATCCGAAAATTATACTCTTTACTACCATACCCTATAATATCCTCTCAAAGTCCAATTTGTTACATTCTTCATTCCATCCCTTACATTCAAAAATTTCCTTCACCTTGTAATGCTCCATGAAAATAAGCGTTTGAAAGCATTCCATCATTTTCATCAATTCATTTCTTGCGTACCGGCTCTCATACATGGCATAATCCACCAGCTTCTCCGGTGCACGGTCCGCAGAGGGAGCATGAATCGTCGCTGCACAGATTTGCCCTGTATAAGCTGCATTCAACAGATACAGAGCCTCTGCCCCCTTCACTTCCCCTATGATGAAAAAATCCACATCCATGGTAAGGCCGGCAATACTGATTTGCTGCAGATCATAGTTCACCTGACTCTCTGCCGTTCCGGGAAGCGAATGCAAAAACATGGTGTCAGGATGAAATTTGGTGGTAAGCTCGTCTGCCTGCTGCGTCACCAGAATTGCCACATCATCCGGCAGCGTCTCCTTAAGTGCATTTAAGAGCGTTGTCTTCCCCGAGGAATTCCCCCCACTGATCAAGGTAGAACCCTGACGAAATCTCTGAATCAGCAATTCTGCCGTCTCACGATTCAACATCCCTTTTTGAATTAATTCTTTCATCATTGGAAAATTTTTCGGAACTTTACGAATACATAGATATGGCTCGCTGTAAGTGTTCACCAGCGGCATGGACAAGGTAAAGCGCAAAATAAAATCGGGATGGCTCTCCGTATCGGTAAATCTCTGGATTGCATTCAGATTCGAGATATTTACCTGATTTTTGGTTGCCACATAATCAATAAATTGCCGGTATTCTTTTTCCGAGTCAAATGCAATACCGGCGTCCATTCTCATCCCCTCTCTCTTCACGCGCACATTATCGTGACTGACAACCCGAATATCCGATATGGAGCTGTCATCAATTAATGGCGATAGCCGGGAATAACCGAACACATATTGTTCAAAAGCAGTTATTAATTCCTCCACCTGCTCACTGTCTTCCCGGTAATGGGTTGCAATATGACTTCGCACCTCGGTGAGGAACTCCTCCTTGCTAAGAATTCCTCGTTTCATCTGCATCAGGGAAGCCTGTTTTTGGGTAATATAATCATTCACCAAATTCTGCAGATCTTGATTTTTTACTTCTTTCTTCATCATCCCTCCCATGTAACGAATCCAATGCTTCTGATACCTTTACGCAGTATGCCATTGTTTTCCGTTCCTTGTATCATTATCAGATTTTGCACGACTTTTGGTAATCTTGGCTGAAGCAGCCGGATTCAAAGATATTTTTGAAAACTTCCTATCACCTTAGATAGTGACGAGGTAATTGTCAATTTACAACGTTTTTTTCTTTTTGTCAACCCATCTGTTGTACTTTTTTACAAATGTGATATACTTAAGCTTAGCAAATCAAACATCAATTTTTCGCATACAGCTGTTTATCAGCAGATTGAGAGGTATCTATGTTCTTTTTATTAGCAGGTGGATTACTGATTATCATCTTTGCCGTAGTAGTTTCTGTGGTGGCATCCGTTGTATCCGCAGTTGCCGCAGATACGGACGATACGGAGGATTAGAGCATCATAAAACAAGAGCACGCTGATAGCAAACAATCCGGACTGTTCAGAGTCCGGATTGTACATTTTTCATTATGGCTGCACCTCATAACAATTGTAATCTATAGGCTACACCTGAAACCTTCCGATATGATTCATCAATTCCTTTGATTCCGTCTCCAGTTTCTCGGCTTCCTCAGCTACCGTAGCACTGTTTACTGCCACATTTTTGGTCTGCTTGTCCATACCTTCCACAGACAGCACAATCTGCTCCGTCGCATGCAACTGACTTCTGGAGATTTCTCCCATCTGTATCGAAACTCCGTCCACCTTGTTCACAAGTTCAATCATCTGCTTTACTCTATGACTGGTATCCTCCACTTTTTCATATAAGCCTTCGAAGGTAGCACTTGCCTGTGAAATTACCCCTACATTGTCCTGTACCTCATTCACACTTGTATTCATGTGTGCCAAAGCCTGCTCAACAGTATCCTTTATTTCTACAGTCAGCTTAGAAATATCATCAGCTACCGCACTGCTGTTCACCGCCAGCTTTCCAATCTGTTCTGCGACCACGGTAAATCCCCGCCCGGCTTCTCCTGCTCTTGCTGCCTCAATGGATGCATTTAAGGACAACAGGTTTGTTTCCTCTGCAACATCAATAATCATATTTACCATATCGCTAATCTGTGAGACACTTGCTCCCACCTTATCAATCTGCTCTGAAAGAACTGTAATGGAGGAATAAATATTCCCCATACCGCTGCGAATGTGCTCCATATCCCGCCTTCCGTTTTGGGACATAACAACACTTTCCTGCATTAAGGTATCCGCCGTCCGGCTCTCTGCGTTAGCAAGTTGAATTAAATCTGCCAGCTTTTCCATTTGATCCGTTGCTTCTGTTGCAGCACCGGAAAGCTGTTTCACCATTTTCTCAAGGTGCTCCATTTCCTGTTCCTGACTCCTGGAGGATGTTTTCAAGGACTCAGAAATCTTACCATTCTCTACGGATTGCCCTTCTAACCATCCGGCAATATCACGTATTTCTTTAATGGTTTCCCTCATATTCACGATAAACTGCTGCATATCATTGCTCATTTTTGCAACTTCATCGTTTCCCTTTGTCTCAATATTCTGAGAGAAATCACCCTCCGCAATATTCTTGATGACATCCGTCATCTTCTTAACCGGTTTAACAACACTGTTCATCATTCTGAAAATTACAATAATGAGCACAACCGCAGCAACCCCCGCAATAAGTGCCATAATCAGCTCCATGCTGTACAAATCAGACAATACTGTTTTTTCTTTCACATATGTAACCAGATACCATTCCGTATGTTCCACCGGATTGATGCATACAAGGTAATCTCCATCATTCCCTTTTACAGGAAACATTCCCGTTTTTTCTTCTGTAATGATATCTCCGATGGTGGTATACAGAATATCGTCAGCTTCGTCCAATGTCACAGCCATCATTTTCTGGTCTAAATGCGCAATGATTGTCCGGCTGTTTTGGGTTACTAAAAAAGCATCCTCCTCTTCCGTATCAGAAATTTCCGCAATCTGGTTCGCAACCACGTCTAAATATACATCCGTTGCCAGCACTCGAACCGCATCCGGGCAATTCACACGCACAGAAGCACTTACACAAACCTGTCCGGTCATGGAATCATAATATGGCTCGCCAAATGCCAGTGTTTCATTATCCTTTCCGTCCACATACCAGTCACGTTCCACTAAAACCCAATCATCATCCGGAACCCAGCCTGAGCCATCCAAATATACCCCGGTATCATCTCCCATGTAAAGTCCATACGGATAAGACTGGTTTTTTTCACAAGTTGTCTGTAAATACTTTAAGATTTCTTCATCATCCTTAAAACCCGTTTCTTCCACACTGTCCTGATAAACCTGCAATTCGCTAAAAATCCGGCTTGTCCAATTGTCAATCTCCTGCGTATATACCTCTGATTGCGCCTGTAACTCTTCCTTGGAAATCTTAATCACAATATTTCTTGCCAAAGCAAAAAACGAAAGAATCAAAACAAATACAATCGGAATAATGATACCAATTAATTTCAGTTTAATACTGATACTTCTTTTCTGCTGTTTTTCATTTTTCCCGTCCATAAGGTACTCTCCTCTCTCCACAGCTCGTGCTCATTGCACTCAGTCTTTGCCGCCTCCGGTTCTCTTTCTCAGCATAATCTATTATACTACCTTCCGGCGATTCGCACAATGAGCTTGCTCACCTAATGGTACGACTTGATTCTTCACAACCTTATCCAATGGTTGTTGATCCAAAAAGTAACTTTGTACCTCCTCGTGAACAATGAGATATAACTCTCCGTTCACCTTTGTCAGCTTATCAGCGGACTGAAATAGTTCGAATAGTTTTTCTGTGTCATCCTTGGATAACGCAGGTACTTTTACTTCATTAATCCCTGCTTTTTGCTGTTTTCTCATATCGGTAGGGGAATCTGTAATATACACCGAATCGCGAATTAAAAATACTTTTCGGAAGATTAGCGTAATATTCGCGTGATATTTTTCGGTAAGTTGGCGTTAGACCGATTTAGTCGTCAAAATCGGGATACAGCCCGTCTTCACTCCCTACTGCTCTGCAATTCTTGCGGCTAATTCTTCTAAGTACATCCACCTATCCATTTTTTCTTCCAGCAGACTCTCTGCCGCTTCTTTGTCAGCCATGATCTGATTCAGTTTTACAAAGTCTGTTGATACCGCAGCCATTTCAGCTTCCAGCTTCTCTATTTTTTCTTCCAGTGCTGCAATATCATTTTCAATGGTTTCATAATCCTTCTGTTCCTGATAGGTAAATTTCAGTTTTTGAGGTCCTCTGGTACGCTGCCCTTTTTGTACCTGCTGTGTATTTGTCTTGGATGCATTACCGGTTTTCTTTGCCTGCTCTGCCTCTGCTTCCTCTTTCTCTGCTGATTTTTTCAGGGAATAATCGGTATAACCGCCTTCATATTGTTTCAGCTTTCCATCTTCCTCAAAAGCAAAAATACGTTTCATGGTTCTGTCAAGAAAATAACGGTCATGGGACACAGTAACCACAATTCCCTCATAACGATCCAGATAGTCCTCCAGCACCGTCAGCGTTGCTATGTCGAGGTTGTTCGTAGGCTCGTCCAACAGAATACAATTCGGAGAGGTTGCCAATACACGAAGCAGATTTAATCGTTTCTTTTCTCCGCCGGACAGTTTTCCAATGGGACTATACTGCTTTT